>JADGGM010000197.1 GCA_019689955.1 Gemmatimonadaceae bacterium | reverse complement strand
CTCCCCGGTCGCCCGCCGCTCCCCGCCACGCTCGCGGTACGGTTCTCGCTCTAGGGGGTTGAGCTCATGCGATTTCTCCTCCGACTCCTCATCAATGCCGCCGCACTCTGGGTGGCCACACGGCTCGTCCCGGGGATCACGTTCTCCGGCGGATGGCTCGCGCTCCTCGGCGTGGCGCTGGTGTTCGGCGCCGTGAACGCGTTCGTCCGACCGCTCCTCACCATCCTCACGTGCCCGCTCCTCATCCTCACGCTCGGCCTCTTCACGTTCGTGATCAATGGGCTCTTGCTCTGGATCACGGGAGGGCTCTCTCGATCGCTGGGGCTCGGCTTCCACGTCGCGGGGTTCTGGGCCGCGTTCTGGGGCGCGCTGGTCGTGACGATCGTGAGCACGCTCCTCTCGCTCTTCATCCCCGATCGCGGCGACCGGCGGCGCGATTCGCGTGACTAGGGAGGCGGCCACACTCACCCGGCCAAAACGCGACGGCAGGATCCGCCACGCCCTGCGCACACTCGGCCCGGGGCTCATCACCGGCGCGGCCGACGACGACCCGTCCGGGATCTCTACCTACTCGCAGGCCGGCGCGGCGTTCGGGTTCGGGCTCCTGTGGACGGCAATCATCTGCCTCCCGCTCATGGCCGCCATCGAGCTCATGTGCGCACGCATCGGGCTCGTGGCGAAACGCGGGCTGGCAAGTGTCCTCCGCTCCCACTACCCGCCGTGGGTCCTCTGGCTCGCCTGCGGGCTCCTGGTCACCGCCAACACGATCAACATCGCCGCCGACTTGAGCGGGATGGCCGCCGCGGCTCAACTGCTCGTCGGCGTGCGGTCGGCCTGGTTCACCCCCGCCGTGGCCGCGCTCCTCATCGCCGTCCTCGTCTTCAGCTCGTACGAACGGCTGTGCACGATCCTCAAATGGCTCACGCTCGTCCTGTTCGCGTACGCCGGCGCCGCGGTGCTCGCCCGCCCGCCATGGTTGGCGGTCCTGCGCGGTACCGTCGTGCCGCACGTCGAGCTCTCACGCACGTACTGGATTACCTTCGTCGCCATCCTCGGCACGACCATCAGCCCCTACCTCCTCTTCTGGCAAGCCTCCCAGGAGGTCGAGGAGCGGCGCGCCCGAGCGCACACGGCCGCACACCGCGGCCGACACGCCCTCAAAGGTGAGCTGCGCGACGCACGCACCGATGTCACGGTCGGGATGGTCTTCTCCAACGTCGTCATGTACTTCATCATCCTCACCGCCGGGGCGACGCTGCACGCAGCCGGCCAACGCGACGTGCAAACCGCCGCACAGGCGGCGTCGGCGCTCCGCCCGCTGGCGGGAGACGCCTCCGCGCTCCTCTTCTCACTCGGGATCATCGGGACAGGGCTGCTCGGCGTCCCCGTCCTCGCCGGCTCGGCAGGATACGCGATCGCGGAGGCAGGGGCGTGGCGCAGAGGGATGGACACACGCCCCTATCAAGCAAAACATTTCTATATCGTGATCGCGGGGGCGATCGTCATCGGAACCGTGCTCGCCCTCACCGGGATCGATGCGATCACCATGCTCATCGGCGCCGCCGTCATCAACGGCGTCCTCGCCCCGCCGCTCATCGCGATCGTTCTCGTGGTGTGCAACGACGCCGAAGTCATGGGCCCGCATCGCAATGGCTGGCGCCTCAATACCCTCGGCGCCATCGCCACCGCGCTTATGACGGCCGCGGCGATCATGCTCATCTGGTCGATGATGTGACGCATGCCGGCCGGGGGCCACCCTGTCCACCACTGTCTCACCCCACGACCGGCATACGCCACACCGTCCATCCGCTCCGCTCGCGACGCTCGCACGCTCAGGGCGACAGGAGCGCGATCGTCTCGAGCACGGCATCATCGCGCCCCGTCTCGAGGCGCATCGTCACGCCGGACGGGACCGCCCAGATCTCATCCAACTGCCGCCCGCGCCGCACACCGTTGATGACGGTCGTCACGGACCCGCCGCGGAGCTGCACGATCAGGAACCCCGTCGCCGGGAACCGCGCGATCACCCGGTGGTTCGGGACGATCCAGTGCTGGATCCTCGCGCGGAGCGGTGTCCTGGGGCCGCGGCGCGATGCCACCGTCGTCGTCCCCTCGAAGCGGGGGAGCACGCGAACCCCGGCAGTGTCGCCCGGCACGGTGTCGCGCGGGGCCGCGACCTGCACACGTCGTCCACGCGCCGCACCCGGCGCTCCCCCTCCCCCTCCCACTGGGAGCGCGATCCCCGCGGCGAGCACACCCCAGTGGAGGCGCCGCGCGAGCGGCCAGCAGATCGCAGAGAATCGAGTCATCGCGCCACCGCCCACCTCATGGTGACAGCATCGACACGGAGCCCGCGCGCGTGGCCACGTACACCTTGCCGTCGGCGAGCGCGGGCTCGTTCCACATCGGACCGTCCACCGCGACGTTCGCGAGGACCGCGGGGATCGGGACGAGCTGATAACCGGCGGCGTGGCACGGCGCCGTTGTGTACTGCACGTTCGAGCACCGGACCCCCGCGGGCGGGGCGACCGACGGATCTGCAATGGCCACGACGTGCCCGCCACCCGTCCCGACGTACACGATCCCACCCGTCACCGAAGGAGAGCCAAGCGAATAGCCTCCTCCCGGGCCCGTCGTAGCTGTTGGAACATCGAGGATCCACCGCACACGCCCCGACGGCGGCGCGCACGCATTCAGCGCGTGGAGCCGCCCGTATCCGTCCGAGACACCCCCCGCGCGCGCGAGGCTCTCGCCCCCCGTCGTGATGATCAGCACGTCCCCCCACGCCGCGCCGGGGCGCTTGTAGTCCGTGTCGCCGTGCGTGGTGCCGTCCCCCGGCGTGAACGGATACCCCATCGCCGGGAACTGCCACCGCACCGACGGCGACCCCGGCGTCCCGGCACCCGCATCCACCGCGTACGCCCACCCATCCTTCTGCACCGATGCGATGAGTGTCCCGCAGCTCGTCGTCATCACCGTCGCGCCGGCCGCCCAATCGGGGTCCGCGTCGAGCGCGTACGGCACCGGCTGGAACTTCCAGACGATGTTCCCCGTGGTGCGGTCGAGCCGGAGCATGCTGAGCCCGTGGTTCGGCGAAGGCTCGCTGGCGTTGCCGTTGGCGGTGTTCCCGGTGGTGAAGTAGATGTCGTTCAAGTCCGATGCCACCGAGCTCCACACGCCGCCACCGTGGGCGGGGGTCGCCGCGAACGAGAAGCCGGAGACGATCGCCCCGGTCCCCACGTCGACGGCAACCACGCGCCCGCGCTGGATCGGGTTGTCGCAGTGGTCAGCGATCCCGATGTACACCTTGCCGTCGACGACGAGCGGGGACGAGTAGCCGATCTGCTCGTGGCGGTCCGACGGCGCCGTCCCCGAGACCACCGCGATCTCCGGCGAGCGCCAGAGCACCGCCCCCGTCGCCGCATCGAGCGCGAACAGCCGTCCGCTCCCGAGCCCCGCGCCGAGCGAGCGGTCCGGCGCCCCGAAGATCACCGCATCCCGTCCATTCACCTTCGCGATCGCCGCGCTCGACGCGATCCCGTTGCTCGACGGGTTGCACGTGAAGGCCGACGTGAGCGCGGGCGACATCGCCCCTGGGTACTGCCAGAGGAGCGCGCCGGTGCTCGCGTCGAGCGCGTAGAAGCGGCCGTTCCCGTTCCCGATGTACACGCGGTGCTGGTACACGATGGGCGATGCATAGAACGGCTGCGCGTTCCCCGGCACGTGCCACGTCCAGCGCACCGCGAGCGACGGCACCGCGGACGGGTCGGAGAGCGGGCTCGCGTTCATCTGGTCGCCGGAGCGGAAGAGGTTGTGCCGGTACTCCGGCCACTCGTGCGAGCACGCCACGAGCGCCGCGGCGCTCGCCACCGCGAGCAGCGCGGCGCGGGCTCTCGTGCAGGTCGTTCGCATGGCTCGGGCAGGTGCCAGGGTCATGACGGCCCGCATCTACCTGGCGGTGACGAGGTACACGCGGAGGCTGAGCGGCGCGCCTCCGGGGTTGGCGATGGCGAGCGATTCGCCTTGCGCGACCGTGACCGTGGCGCCGGCGCGGAGCGGGGTCTGCCGGGGGAGCGTCATCGCTCCGTCGCCGGCGCGCACTTCGATGATCGCCGCGCCGGGGAGGGCGAGGCGCCCGGTCTCGCGGTTCGGCCCGACCTCCAGCTCGCGCACCTCGGCCGCGAGCCCCGCGGGGTCCGTGGCACCGAACACGGTACGCTGGAACACCCCGGGGGCGATCTCGATGAACGGGACCGCCGGCCGCGCCGCGCTCGTGTCTGCGCCCTGAAGCGTGGGCTCCGGGAGCGTGCCGCGCCCCTCCTGCGCCTTGCGCGAGCACGCCGCGGCGGCGAGCGCGAGGAGCGCGAGCGCGGGCGTAGTCCACCGCCGGCGCGCCGCAGCGCGCCACCAGTGAATGGCCCCGCACGCGGGCGCGGGGGTCGGGAGCGGCGCGTGCATCACCGCAGCGCCGCCGCGCGGGTGGAGAGCACGCCATTGCGCACCGCGCTCACGCTCTGTGCCGCCTGCGTGGCCACGGCGATGGCGGAGCGCTGGAGCCCCTGCCCCGTGCGCTCGTTGCTCACCAGCGTCGCGAGCTCCGCGGCGAGCATCCCGATCATCATGTCGCGCGCCGCGGGGGAGAGCACCTTCCACAGCGGGTCCCCTGGCCCGCCCGGCACCGGCACCGGCCCGCTCCCCGGAGGGATCACGATCCCCGGCCCATCGTTCACCACACCGAAGAGGATCTGCGTCCACGCCAGGATGAGCCGCGGCCGGCGCAGCGCGCGGGACACCTCCCACGACGCGCGCACCTGGTCGATCCACGTGTGCCATGGCCAGAACACCGGGTCGACCGGCGACATGAACGTCGCCATGTCCCCGCCGATCGTGTTGTGGACGCGGCCGTGCCACCCCGCGTCGATCGATCGGCCGAGCTGGTCCAGGTTCTCGAACTCCGCCAGGCGGCGGTACCCGTAGAGCGGATCGGGCTCGGAGCCGCCGGCCAGGGTTGCCCAGGTGGGGGTCCGGCACCCCGGGTTCACGGCCACTGGATTGTTCGTGAGCCGTGCCCCATTCGGCGTGAGCGGCTCGTCGTGCGGGAGGCTGGCCGAAATCGGGGTGGCCGGGTCCCATCCGACCACCGGGAGAAATCCCCTTGTCGCGCGGTAGGCGTTGTACTCCTCGATCATCTGCTTGTGGAAGAGAAGGAACCGCTCACCGTAGTTGCCCGTCTTCGCCAGATTCTCGGGGGCGGTGTGCCAATCCATGTGCGCCTGCATGCGCGGGGACGTCATGGGATCGGGGCCCAGGTAATCGCGGACGAGCTGCTCTTCCAATGCGAGCGTCACGTTGCCTCCGTCTGGAATCGCCACATCTGGCTGCTTCATCTGGTTGCTTTGGGGGAGCGGGGGCCCGTCGCCGAGGGCGAGGTGCGTCGGGCTCCATGTCCCGCCGTTGCTTTGCCACCAGCGCGGGCGTAGAGTAGCGGGACGGGCTCAAGGGCCCCTCATCCGTCCCTCAATCCCGTCTCAATTCCCGGCGCTGCATGTTCCAGTTGCTCACGCTTGGCGGACTTTCGCTGACCCGTGCCGGCGAGCCGAGTGAGCGCTCCCCGATCCAGCGCCGCCAGCTCGCCCTGCTCGCCGTCCTGGCGGGCGCCGGCCCCGGGGGGGTGAGCCGCGACAAGCTCATGGGGCTCCTCTGGCCCGACCGGGAGCTGGACCGGGCCCGCAGCTCCCTCGATCAAGCGCTGTACGCGGCGCGCCGGGTGTGCGGTCCCGACGTCTTCATCGCCTCGCCGACGTCGCTCGCCCTCAACCCATCCATCATCGCGAGCGATCTCGCCGCCTTCTCGGCCGCGCTGGCCGCGGGGGATGCGGCGGCGGCGGTGCGCGCGTATGGCGGCCCGTTCCTGGACGGCGTTTTCATCAGCGACGCGGCCGAGTTCGAGCGGTGGGCCGACGGCGAACGCGCCCGCCTCGCGCGCGAGTATCAGGGGGCACTGGAGACACTGGCCCGCAGCGCGAGCGCGCGCGGCGCGGCCGACGAAGCCATTCAGTGGTGGCGCCGGGTAGTCGACGCCGATCCACTGAGCAGCCGCGCGGCGCGCGGCCTCATCGAAGCGCTCGCCGCGGCCGGCGACCGTGCCGGCGCGCTGGACTTCGCACGGGTGCACGAAGCGCTCGTGCGCAACGAGCTCGGCGCGTCCCCGGACCCCACGGTCGTATCACTGGTCGAGGAGCTCCGGCGCGCCGCCCTCCCCGCGGCGAGCCAGGCCACGGCGTCGAGCGCCTCCACAGCCATCGCCCCCCGCAGCGCGTCTCACGCCGTCGCCGACGAGCGCGGCGTGTCCCCCTTAAC
>JADGGM010000196.1 GCA_019689955.1 Gemmatimonadaceae bacterium | reverse complement strand
GTTCGCGGCGCCGGAGGTGGCGTGAGGGGGGGAGGAGCTACGACGACATCGGAACGGCGAGGGGGCCCCGCCGATCGTGGCACGCCTCGACTCAGGACCGCTCCGGAGAGCGCTCGAGAGCGGCAGCGTCCACGGCGTCTTTGGGCCGGCCAGTCGCGCGCTTGTTGCGGATCAGATCCTCGCGCCCGAGGAGGGGCACATCGACGTCGTCGAGCCGCACGGAGGTGCGCCGCGGGTATGCCTCCTCGAACTCCACGCCGTCGATCGATGTCAGGATGTCGATGCGGCTCGGCTCCACACCAAGCTGGATCACCAGATCACGCGTCAGCAGTTCGTCACGGGTGACCTGGTCCGCCGGAGCGCCGAAAGCCGCGAGCGCCCGCAACACGCGATTCGCGTTCTCGGGTGTGCGTCGAATCCAGAAGTCGAGATCGCCGGTCGCTCGAGGGAAGCCGTAGGCCGCCATGGCGTAGGCCCCAACCACGAGATATTCAACGCGCTCGGCGTTGAATGCGCACAACATGTCTCTGAAGTCGGGATTCAGCACGGCCCGGCTCCCCCAAGAAGGTCCACGCATCCCGCGCCAGCTGCCACATCATGGCCACACGCTCACTCGGCGTGAGCTCCGCGGCATCGCTCCCCTCGACGTCGTCCCGTTGCCGCAGCACGCGCACACGCATTTGCCCACGATCGATACGCAGCGTCATCCTCGACCTCCCTTGGAACCTACCATCGGCGCGTGCGACCGAGCCAAGCGATGCGGCGCGCTGAGCGACGCGGCGTCCGATGGCGATCTGCCCGGGATGCACGGGGCGTGCGTAAGATACCGCTGAGCCGGATGGGCGTCCACTCGCCGTGATCGCGCGCGCTCTGCCGGGGGTGCGTGGACGCGGCTCCGCGGCGCGGCCCGGTCGAGAAGACTCCCCAACCGGACCGCTGGCCGTCACTGGATGGTCATCGAATGCTTTGCAACGTGGACCGCGGGGCCGAGGAGCTGGGAGGGGCTACACTATCAGCTCGGATGTAGAGCGTGCTGTCCTTGGGCATGCTCGTCACGTGGACGTAGACGTCGTTCGGTAGATAGCGCTGGGCAGCGAGCTGGAGCTCCTTCGGCGTGACGGGCGCCTTCCCGTACGGCGCGATGATCTGGTCCAGCGGGATACCCAGGCGGTTGTACAGCTTGAGGGCGTTGAGCCAGTACGCGTTCTCCTGGAGCGCCGTCTCGTGTTGCCGCCGCTCGATCGTCGCGGCGCGCGCGAGCTCATCCGGCCGCGGCCCGTTGGTCCGTAGCGAGTCCAGGATCCCCTGGAACTCCTTCCACAGCGCGCGCATCCGCTCCGGCGCCGACATGAACCCGCCCAGCACCCGGTAGCGCTCCGAGGACTGCCCCGCTTCCGGCAGGAGATACGTGTAGCCTAAGACCTGCGGGCTATAGTCCCCCGCCAGCTCCTCGCGAATCCGGGTACGCACGCGGTCTTGGAGCACGGTGAGCAGAAGATCGAGCTCTTGACGCGCGCGCAGGTACTCCGCGGGCTCGGCCGGGAACGGCCCGTCGAAGACCACCAGCGTCTGCGCCTTCGGGAGCTCGAGCACCCGGTTCGTGTTGTCGATCTTGGGCAGGAACGGCTTCACCTCGAGCGGCTTCGCCGTCTCGTGTGCGCCCGTCGCCGGCAGGCTCGCCAGATAGCGCTCCACCAACGGCCGCGCCTGCTCTCGCGTGAGCGCCCCCACGAGGAAGAAGGTGAAGTCCGCCGCGTTCCCGAACCGGTCCTTGTACGCCGCCAGCGCTTGCTCCGGCCGCACCAGCTCAGCCAACTGCGTCGAGACCGGCCAGAGCCGCGGCTCCCCGCGCGCGAAGATCTGATCGATCTCGTCCTCGAGCGTCGCCCCGTTGCCCTGGTACTTGGCCAGGCTCGCCCAACTGCGCACGGCCGCGGTGTCGAGCGTCGGGGCCGTGAACTGGAGATAGAGGAGCTGGAACAAGGTCTCCAAGTCCTTGGGCGAGCCCGCGAGGTCGACCGCCTCGTCGGCGTAGCCGATGTCGACCCGGATCGGCTTGAGCCCGGTAGTCGCAAGCTGCTGCTGGAGCGCGGTGCGATCGTGCTGCCCCAGGCCCGCCGCTTCGGTCATGAGCTTGGCCACCATGCGCCCGGGGCTCAAGAAGAGCGAGTCGGGCATGCGCGAGAACCCGCCCGGGCTCCAGGCCGTGAGCAGGACCTCATCCGGGTCGTTCGATGTGGACTTGAGGAGCACCCGTGCTCCGTTCGAGAGCGTCCACTCGGTGACCCCGGCCCGCTGGTACTGCCGCTCGCCGACGATCCGCCCCGGCGTGGGGAGCCGCTCGAGCAGGGGGCTCGCCGCCACCGTCTGCGTCGGCTCGCTCGGGAGCGGCGTGCGCTCCACGGAGTCGAGCAACGCCAGGATGCGCTCCCGCGTGGGGGGCCGCACGTGGCTGAAGCGCGGGAGCCGGACGAGAATCCGCTCCCCGGCCCGCGTCTGCCAGAGCGTGCGCGCCGCTTGGGCCAGGACTTCCGGCGTGATCGTAGGGAGCAGCGTGCGAGCGAGGACGAGCTCCTGCTGAGGGCTCAGGAGCAGGCCCTCCCCGGTGAGGAAGTGCTCGACATACTCCTCGGCATAGGCCGCCGACGGCCGGGCGAGGGCACTCGTGGCGGCCCCCTCGAGCTGGCGCAGGAGGGCCGTCTTCTCGCGCTCCAGCGTCGCCTTGGGCACGCCGTGCTGGGCGATGCGCTGGATCTCCGTGAGCACGGCCGCGAGCCCCCGCTCCAGGCTGTCCGGCCAGGTGACGAGACTCACTCCCACCAGATTCAGCGGGCGCACCAGGCGGTCTCGCTCAGTTGAAGCAGTGATGAAGGGCCGCGAGGGCTGCTGGCGAATCGCGAGCAGCCGCTCGTTCAGGTGCCGCCAGAGGAGCTCCTGCACCAGCCGCTGCGTGAGCGCCGCCCGCACCGTAGCCGGCTGCGGCAACGCTGGCCAGAGTACCTCGATCGAGGGTGTCACCGGCCCTCGGTACACATCCACCACCGGCTCGCTGGCCGAGGGGAGCAGGGGCGTGACGCGCGGCCGCAAGTGCTCTCGCGCCGGGATCGCCCCGAAGCGGCGCGTGATCTCCCGGAGCATTTGCTGCCGGTCAAAATCCCCTACGACGACCACGGCCATGAGGTCCGGCCGATACCAGTCGCGGTAGAAGCGCCGGATGGGGCCCGGCTGCGCGGTGGTCAACAGCGCCGTGTCGCCGATCGGGGAGCGCACCCGGTAGCGCGACTCCCCGAACCAGAGCGAGTCGTCGTGCGCGCGGTAGTTCCGCGTGACCGTGTCCACGAGATCGCGCAGCCGCCACTCGCCCATGACCACCCCGCGCTCGGCCACGACTTCGCTCGAATCGACCGTGATCCCGCCACCGGCCCAGTCGGCGAGCGCGTCCAGTCCCTTGCCGAGGATCGTGGGATCGTCGCTCGGCAGCGTCATCAGGTAGACGGTCTCGTCGTAGGAGGTGGCGGCGTTCAAGTCGGCGCCGAAACGCATCCCGCTCGTCTCGAGGAAGTCGATGAGCGAGTTGTGCGGGAAGTGCGTCGTGCCGTTGAAGGCCATGTGCTCCAGGAAGTGGGCGAAGCCCCGCTGGTCGTCGTCTTCCTGGAGCGAGCCGGCGTTGACGGCGAGCCGGAACTCCACCCGGTGAGCCGGCGCTTTGTTGACGCGCATGTAGTACCGCAGCCCATTCGGGAGCGTGCCCACGGTGAGCGCCGGATCCTGCAGCGCATCGCCGGTCACCGCCCCAGAGGCCGGCCCCGCGAGAGGGCGGGCTGGCTCCGGCACCGCGACGGAGCTCGTGTGCGGGAGGCGTGTGCGCGCTGACCGCGCGCCAAGCCAGCTCGGGCTCGCGACAGCCGCGCTGGCGGCGACGAGGAGGGCGGCCCCGAGCGCTGCCGGACCGAGGCGTCGCGCTCCGACTCGCAACATCCAATGGCTAGCGCGCGGCACGGGAGGCCCCTCCAGCATTACGGTGCAGCAGGATGTCAACCTTCCGGCTCAGCTCGTCGAAATCGGGCCCCGATAACCCGATACCAGTCGCCTCCACAATCACCCCGTCCTGATCGACGAGGTACAGGCTCCCCTTCGCCCCCCAGCTCTTGCCGAAGCTGTAGTGTGTCACGTTCGAGTCCGGTTTATCGATACGTCGGCCGTCCGGGGCCTCGAGGTGCCAGAAGGGCGTGGATGTCACCATGAGTGTGCCCGGGATGCCGTGCCCGGCCACCCAGCGCGCGATGTCGGCCGCCTCCTCGGCCGGCGCGAGGGGCGGAGCGTAGAGGAAGTAGCCGTGCGTCTGGGAGGCGACCGTGATCTCGAGCTCAGGGAAGCGCTCGGCCAGCCGGCGCAGGTTCACCCCCCACTGCCAGCAACGCTCGTCGCGCTTCGCGTCGGAGGCGAAGGTCGGGTCGTTAGGGAGATCGACGCACTGAATGCGATCGAGGAAGCCGACCAGGGCGACGCGGCCGGGCGTCGGCCGCGGCCCGCGCGCGCTGTCTTGGGGGAACCAGAAATCAGCGCTGAGCGGCGCCGCCTTCTCCCCAATCGGCAGCTCCAACGCGTCCGGACGCTGCCCGGTGACCTTCGCCCACATCGCGCGCACGAGCCCCACGTAGGCCGCCGTGCTCTGCCGCAGGCTGTCGAGTAGCACCCGCTCGCCCACCGCAAAGTGCCAAGCGCCATACACGGCCTGCGCCAGGCCTGAGAACGCCTCCGACTCGCGCTCGGCGGGGGTGAGCGAGTCGGCGATCACCACCACCTGCTGGGCCGCCCGCCGCAGGCGCGCCGTGTCGAGGACGTTCGCCGCTTGCCTCATGAGCTCGGCATAGATCTTCAGACGCTCGATCCGGTCGGTCTTGTGCCGGGCCCGCTCGGTCAGGAGCGACTCCGCCGCCGCCAGGCGCACGGGCTGGGCGTCCAGGTAGATCTGGACCACCGAGTCGATGACGGCCGTCCGTTCCGCCTCGCCCCGCTTCGGCTCGACCGCGGCCACGCGCCGGG
Organism: Gemmatimonadaceae bacterium; assembly: GCA_019689955.1. Classification (GTDB taxonomy): domain Bacteria; phylum Gemmatimonadota; class Gemmatimonadetes; order Gemmatimonadales; family Gemmatimonadaceae; genus JADGGM01. The sequence goes on along the minus strand of JADGGM010000196.1, from coordinate 1,331 downwards.
TGAGGAGTGTAGCGGCGTCGGCGTCGCGGTTGGCGGCGAGGTAGAGCGTGACGAGCGGGGCAAATTCCGTGAGCGGAGCCGTGGCCGCACTCCAGCGTGCTGCACAGCGCTCGGCCGTCGCCACCACCGGCGCCGGCAGCGGCCGGAGGCGCTCCTCCGGGTCCCAGGGCATGGTGTCCGGGTTGACCGCCCGCTTCGGCGGAAACTCGATCAGGCGCTGGAGGCGCGTGACCGCCGCCACACATTGATCCGGGTGCCGGTACTGAGTGACGTCGACCGCCGTGTCCGGCCAGGCAAAGCGCGTCTGGGCCGGGGCCTCAGCCACCGTCAGCACCAGGCTCGCGCCCAGCAGCACACCCCCAGCCAGCACGGCCGGGACAGCACGCCCGAGCAGATCGGATAGCCCGGCGCGCCTCCGCCCAGACCGCAGGTCCTCTCTCTGGAATCGCATGGCGTTAGATCGCATCGCTGGTGGAGGTGAAGCTGAAGTCCCTGGCCTTGAGCGGCGGCACGATCGCCGGCGTGAGCGTACCGCCGGGTTGTTTGGTCGGCCGGAAGACCCTGACCGGCGGCCCGAGCTGCTCCAGACTGTTCAAGACAAACAACGGCGACTCGGTGAAGCGGAAGTTCTTCACCGCCTTCGTGATCTGCCCATTCTCAACGAGCCACAACCCGTCCCGCGTCAGCCCCGTCGAGAGTAGGCTCTCGCGATAGAGCGGCCGCACGTTCGAGAACCGCGTGACCAGGAGCCCGCGCTTGGTGGTCCGGATCATCTCCTCGACGGACGTGTCGCCCCCGCTCATCCGGTAACCCACCATCCCCCGCACCGGCTCGTTCCGGTTGAGCTTGGCCAGCGCGTACTCCCGATCGTAGGAGAGGGCGGTCAGGACCCCATGGTCGATCCAAGTCACCGGCGGCATCCCTGGCTCGGGCAGAATGCCCAGCTCCGGATCCGCCGGGTCATGACTGATCGTCACCCGCTCATCGACCACCTTGAGCCCCAGCTTCGTCCGCCAGAGCTGAAGCACCTCGTCCCGCGCCAGCCGCCAGGGGCTGGGATCACCGTTCTCCGGTGTAAGCCGCCACATGGCGCGCACGAGGATCTCCAGGAGGTCGGCCACCGCTTGGGGCTCGAGGATCACCGTGTAGCGCCCCGGCTCCAAGGTCACCGGGTTCCGCGCCGCCAGCGCCTTCTCCAGCGCCCGCTCCGCGAGCACCTTGGCGTCGATCGTGCGCCAGTCGTAGCTCGAGAGCCCCGCCCACCCTGAGGCACTCCCCGTCTGATCCCGCACGGTCATCGAGCACTGCGCCTGTGTCCACTGCGTATAGGG
>JADGGM010000195.1 GCA_019689955.1 Gemmatimonadaceae bacterium | reverse complement strand
CTTCGCACTGAGGTATCGCCATGAGCATTACCGTTCACCTCCCGACGATGCTCGCCAAGCTCGCCTCCAACCAGCAGACGCTGGAGGCGCGGGGGGCCACCGTGGGCGACGCGCTGAGCGACGTGATCGCCCGCTTCCCCGCCCTGGAGCCCCGCCTCCGCGACGGCGACGGGAACCCGTATCCCTTCGTTACATTTTACTTGAACGACGAGGACATCCGCTTCCAGGGCGGCTTCAACGCGCCCGTGCGGGATGGTGACGAGGTGATCGTCGTTCCCACCGTGGCTGGGGGTTGACCGATGGCATCCAACGGAACGGGCACGCCGGTGGACGGGCAGAACGCGATCGCGGCCCGCCTCGCCGAGCTGCCGGAGCTCTCGAACGAGGAGGTGCTGCGCTACAGCCGGCACCTCATCATCCCCGACGTGGGGCTCACGGGGCAGCGCAAGCTGAAGGCGGCGCGCGTCCTCCTCATCGGCGCGGGGGGGCTCGGCTCGCCGCTCGCGCTCTACCTCGCCGCCGCCGGCGTCGGCACGCTCGGGATCGTGGACTTCGACACGGTCGACTTCACAAACCTCCAGCGCCAGGTGCTCCACGGCACGAGCGACGTGGGGCGGCGCAAGCTCGAGTCCGCGCGCGACCGCATCCTCGACGTGAACCCGCACACGAAGCTCGAGCTGCACGAGACCTTCATCACGTCGGCCAACGCGCTCGAGCTGGTGCGCGACTACGACGTGGTGGTCGACGGCACCGACAACTTCCCGACGCGCTACCTGGTGAACGATGCCTGCGTGCTCAGCGGGAAGCCGAACGTGTACGGGAGCATCTTCCGCTTCGAGGGGCAGGCCTCGATCTTCGGCACCCCCGACGGGCCGTGCTACCGCTGCCTCTTCCGCGAGCCGCCCCCTCCGGGGCTCGTCCCGAGCTGCGCCGAGGGCGGAGTGCTCGGCGTCCTCCCGGGGCTCGTCGGCGTGATCCAGGCGACGGAGACGATCAAGCTCCTGCTCGGGATCGGGGAGCCGCTCATCGGACGCCTCCTCCTGGTCGACGCGCTCCGGATGCAGTTCCGGACGCTCAAGCTGCGCCGCGATCCGACCTGCCCGGCGTGCGGCACGCGGGAGCTCAAGGAGCTGATCGACTACGAGGAGTTCTGCGGCGTGCGTCAGGCCGCGGCCGAGGCGCTGGCCGTGGGCGGGAGCATCCCCGAGATCACCCCGCGCGAGCTCGCCGCGCGCCTCGCTCGCGGCGACGACCTCGACGTGATCGACGTGCGCGAGCCGCACGAGTGGGAGATCGCGCGCATCGCCGGGGCCCGGCTCATCCCCCTCGCCACGCTCACCGAGGCGCTCCCCACCCTCGACTCCGCACGCGAGATCGTCGTGCACTGCAAGGGCGGCTCGCGGAGCGCGAAAGCGGTGCAGCAACTGCGGGACGCGGGGTTCCGGAAGGTGTGGAACCTCGCCGGCGGGATCCTCCGCTGGAGCGACGAGGTCGATCCCTCAGTGCCGAAGTATTGAACGTCGCCGGCACGAGGGCGGGCGCACGGGATGGCGGTGCGCCCGCCGCGGCCGGCTACACCGCTTTCCGTTTCTCTTCCACGGGCTCCGGCTCGGCCTCGGCCTGCTCGGGCCGGGCGTTCGGCAGGTGGTGCGGGATCCGGCCGCCGCGCACGATCGCTGCCATCACGCCGGAGCGCGTGCGGATCCCCAGCTTCGCCAGGATACGCTCCGTGTGGTGCCGCGCCGTGTGCCCGCTCACCCCGAGCGACTGCGCGATCGTCCCGTTGTCCGAGCCGTGCGCCAGGAGCAGCGCCACCTCCGCCTCGCGCTGCGTGAGCCCGAACCGCGCGCGCAACTCCGCCGTCGACGGCAGCGCCGTGACCACGCGCTCCACGGAGACCACGAGCACCCAGTCGTCCGCCGGCTCACCCGCCCCCGCGGCCGCGACCGAGATGAAGTAACGCCCCGTCGCCGTGGCCACGGTCGTGTCCTGCTGCACACCGCCCTCCGTGATCACCGGCAACTCGGCCGCCGCAGACATGACGCTCGCGTTGAGCGCGCGCACCGCGCTCTCCAGCATTTCCGGGTCGTCATCCTCGCGCAGCAGTTGGCGCAACCTCGCGTTCTCATAGAGAACCTCGCCGCGCCGCGAGACGACACGGATACCGAGGCGCAGCGCTTCGAGCAGTTGATAGTCGCTAGTCATGGCCCCTTCCCCCTCGGTCTGCGTGCTACGTACCTACGTACGTCGGCGAAGCCGATCGTGCGGCGAACCCGCCCGGGCCGCCCCTTCCGAGGTCCGCCGCGCCGCGCTGTCGTCACCCGTTCAGACCCCCGCCCTCCCGTCGCGAGACCGCCGATCGCGTAACCAGCATAACGTCGTGCGCGCTGCGTAAATGTGCAACTAGGAAAATCCCTAGGTAACGCCCCTTCGCGAGAGCGAGGAACGTTTTGCAACATTAGGAAATGCTCATGGAGCGCAGCGGGCGGGCGTGGGGCGCGCCCTGCGGGCGGGCGTCAGGGCGATGCGCCGGCGGCCGTCGTATTGGGCCCCCCATTCAAGTACTTCGCGTACCACGCCAGGTAGCGCTCGAAGCGATCGCGCTGGAAGCTCGGCCGGCTGATCCCGTGATGCTGCCCGGGGTAGATGACGAGCTGCGCGGGGACCCCGACACCGCGGAGTGCCTGGTACATCTGCTCGCTCCCCACGAGCGGCACGTTGAAGTCCTTGTCGCCGCCGAGGAAGAGCGTCGGCGTGACGATCCGGTCCGCGTGGAAGAAGGGGTACGAGAGCTTGATCCACAGCGCCGCGTTCTTCCACGGCGGCCCGAGCTCCTGGTCGTACTGCGCGATGTACTCGTCGACCCCGTACATCGCGAGCTGGAGCGCGCTCCCGGCGCCGCTGGTCGCCGCCTTGAACCGGCGGTCGCTCGCAATGGTGTAGTCGGTGAGGATCGCGCCGTAGCTCCACCCGCCGATCCCCAGCCGGTCGGGGTCCGCGATGCCGAGCGCCACGGCGCGGTCCACGATCGCGAGCACGTCCTCGACCTCCTTGTGCCCCCAGTCGGCGAAGATGCTCGTCCCGTAGCGCTCCCCCCGTCCGGTGCTCCCGCGGTAGTTCGCCGTCACGACGACGTACCCGTTGGCCGCGAACAGCTCGCGTTCCAGGCTGAACCCGTACTCGTCCTGTCCGTTCGGCCCGCCATGGATGCGGAGCAGCGTCGGATACCGCCGCCCCGCCACGAACCCCGCCGGCTTCACCAGGAGCCCATTGACGATCGTACCGTCGCGGCTGCGCGCCCTGATCCCCTCCGTCGTGGCGAGCCGCACGGTCGCGAGCCACGCGTCGTTCGCGTGCGAGAGCCGGCGCAGCGAATCGCCGTCCACGGCGAACACTTCCGCCGGCTGCGTGGGCGTCGTCACGAGCACGGCGAGCGCGCCGCGCGCGTCCTGCGACACCGCGCGCACCACGCGCGGTCCGTCGATGATCCGCGTGACGCTCCCATCGGCGACGCGCACGCGGGCGAGGTAGCGCGTCCGGTCGTCGAGCACCGTCAGCACGATCGACGCGCCATCGGGGCTCCACACCGGGTCGACGACCTCGCGGTCGAGCGCCGGGGAGACGACGCGCGCCGGCCCGCCGGCGGCGGGGACGATCGCCAGGCGGTTCATGCTGTAAACGGAATACTTCGGCTCGCTCCCCTGCACGTACGCGATCAGCCGCCCGTCCGGGCTCCAGGCGAGGGGACCCTCGTCGGCGCCGGCGAAGGTGGTGAGCCGGGTGGGCGTCGCGCCGGGGCGCGCGTCGATCACGAAGATGTCCGTGTTCCAGTCGTGGTCGGGGTCGGCGCTGCGGTGCCCCTGGAACGCGATCCGCCGTCCGTCGGGGGACCACGCGGGGTAGTCGTCGTCGTACGGCCCCGTGGTGAGGGGGGAGAGCGTCCGGGTCGCGATGTCGAACAGGTACAGGTGCTGGTACCGCGCGCCGAGGTAGCCGTCCTCGTCGTTCTTGAAGTGGTAGCGGTCGATCACGATCGGCTTCGGCGGCGCCGCGCTGTCCGCCTCGCTCGAGTCGGCGTCCTGGGCGACGAGCACGAGCCGCGTGCCGTCGGGCGACCAGGCGAAGCTGGAGATCGATTGCTTGACGTCGGTGAGCTGTACCGCCTCGCCGCCGCGCCGGTCGAGGAGCCAGACCTGCGCCGACTTGGCACCGCCGCGCGTGGAGAGGAAGGCGAGGTACCGGTTGTCGGGGCTCCAGCGCGGTGTGTGCTCGCTCTCGGCGCTCGTGGTGGCCTGCAACGTCATCGCGCCGTCCCAGCTCGTCACCCACACGTGCGTCGTGGACCGGTCCTTCGCCGAGTCCGCCGTGGTGACGGTGTAGACAACCCAGCGCCCGTCGGGGGAGAGCTGCGGGTCGCGCACATCGCGCACGTGATAGACATCGTTCACCGTGACCGCTCGCCGCGCCGGCGTCTGCGCGCGGAGCACGGGAGTAGAGAGTGACGCCACAACCGCGGCGCAGGTGACGACGACGCGGGAGAAGCGAGGCACGGGAGATCTCCTCGAAGCGTGAGAGTGACGGGCCGCGCACGCGCCGCGCGGCCGGAGCGACACGAACTTTGCGCCGGGGACGGCGTCTGTCCACCATGGGGGGCCACGGGGGGGCGCTCCGCTCACCCCCTTTCGGGCTCGTCCCCGCGCTGCACGCCGCGCGCACGGGTCCCGGCGGCGTGCTGCGCGACGAGACCGACCGCGCCAACGCGCACCGCATGCGCCTCCGCAACGGGCTCACGATCGCGCAGATCGCGCTCTCGCTCGTCCTCCTCGTCGGCGCGGGGCTCTTCTTCCGCAGCCTCCGCAACGTGCGCGCGATCGACACGGGGTACGACCTCGATCATATCCTCATCGCCTCGGTGAAGCTCGACAGCCGCGGCTACTCCGAGGCCGCCGCCGCCGACTTCTACCGGCGCGCAGCCGAGCGCGTGCGCGCGCTCCCGGGGATCGATGCCGCGGCGCTCGCGCAGATCCTCCCGTTCCGCATGGTCGCCATGACGGGGATCTCGATCCCCGGGCGCGAGACTGCGACCGGCGAGCCGATCATCGTGTCGACGAACGCCGTCGACCCGGACTACTTCCGCGCCATGGGCATCTCGCTCCGCGCGGGGCGCCTCTTCACCGACGCGGACCGCGAGGGCTCCACCCCCGTGGCGATCATCAACGGGACGATGGCGCGCCGCTACTGGCCCGACGAGAGCGCGATCGGCCGGTGCATCGGCCGGCCCGACGCGCCCTCGGGGAGCGCCGACGCGTGCATGGAGGTCGTCGGCGTCGTGCGCGATGCGAAGTACCGCGATCTCCAGGAAGACCCGACGCCGCACCTGTACACGCCGCTGGCGCAGAGCCCGCGCCCCGGCGGCGCGCTGCTCCACATCCGGACGCGCGGCGCGCCGGAGCAGTCGGTGGCCGCGGTGCGCCGCGCGATCCAGACGCTCGAGCCCAACGTCCCCTTCGTGGACGTGTATCCGCTCGCGAGCACGCTCCGCGCGCAGCTCCTCCCGTGGCAGGTCGGCACCACGGCGTTCACGATCTTCGGCGCGCTCGCGCTCACGCTCGCCGCGGTCGGGCTCTACGGGGTCATCGCGTTCCTCGTGACGCAGCGCACGCGCGAGGTGGGGATCCGCATGGCGCTCGGCGCCCAGCGGGGCGACGTGCTCGCCCTCGTCCTCGGCCACGCGCTCCGCCTCACCGCGCTCGGCGTGGGCGCGGGCCTCGTCCTCGCCGTCGCGCTCCTCCGCCTCCTCCAGCACCGCCTGTACGGCGTGAGCACCGCCGATCCGCTCACGCTCGTGGGCGTGGCGCTGCTCCTCGCCGCGGTCGCCGTGGTGGCGAGCGCGCTCCCCGCGCTCCGCGCCGCGCGCGTGGACCCGATGGTCGCCCTCCGCCACGAGTGACCGCACGGCCGAGCGCGGCACGGGGTGGGGTCGCGCCCGAAGCGACGACGGGTAGATTCGGGGAACGTCGCCGATTGGGAGGGTGCCGATGCTGCGATTGGAGCGCGCGGTCGTGTGGCAGCGACTCGACCGGCCGGGGAGCGAGTACTGCGAGCTGTGGGAAGCGGAGAGCGGGTGGGAGCTGCGCGGCACGGTCGTGCTCGTGGACCGCGGCGCCCCCCTCCTCGTCCGCTACGCCGTCGCCTGCGACGCGACCTGGAGCACGCGCACCGTCCAGGTCGAGCTCACCGCCGGCGCCCTGAGCCACGCGCTGAGCCTCCACGTGGACGAGTCGGGGCAATGGTGGCGCAACAGCGAAGAGATCACCGCGCTCCGCGGCTGCGTGGACGTGGACCTCGCGTTCACCCCCTCCACGAACACCCTCCCCATC
>JADGGM010000194.1 GCA_019689955.1 Gemmatimonadaceae bacterium | reverse complement strand
CCTCTACCCAGTCCGCCGCCTTCATCTGGTCCAGCACGTACCCAAACGCGTGCAGGCGCGCGTACGGCGCCCGCGCCTGCCGGCTCCGTCCACTGAACGCCACAACGGTGCGCGCCGGCACCCGGCGATCAGCCTCTGGCGCCCGCAGCGTGAGCGCGAGCCAATCGCGCCACCCCACCCCCCCGGACTGCCCATGTACTGCCAGCCATTCGTCCTTCCCGCTGGGGCGATAGTACGGCGATAGTGGATGTCGCCATTCCAGGTATTGCACGCCGTAGGTGCGCATACGGAATCCCACCACCGTACGCTCATCCTCGCGACCCGTGAGGTCGCACGGTCCGGGGCCCGAGAGCTCGAGGCGGATGCGGCGCGGGGTGCCGAAGAACGCCTGCAGCGGGTGTGCGTCCGCAGGCGTAGTCTTCCTGCCCTGTCGAGGGTCCGAGATGCGAGTCGGCGCGAGCCAGGGAAAGACGTCCGCCGGCCGTACGGTCCCGGGGTTCACCATTTCCCCCCTCCACTGATCGGCTGTCGGCACATTCGCCCACAGCTTTTGCCACAGCGGCTGCTGGTGCGCCAGCGAGTCGCCCGCCCCGTCGACGCGTGGATCGACCAACGTGGTCAATGGCCCGCCACCTCGCAGCGATGTGCGATGCCCCTGCCCTCCCGTGGGCGCGTAGGTCTGGAGCGTGACGAGCGCCATCGCAGCCGACGGGCGGCACAAACGCGCAACGCGACCGCGCTTGATGAACAGGTCGGTATTGCGCTGCATCGTCTGCTCACCGGGAGCATCGATGAGCATCTGCCCAATGGGGATCACGTCCCAATCGGCGAGGTCTTCCGCACTGTGATCCTGGAAAAAGCGTGCGCCATCGCCATCGAGGTCGAACGCTGGCGGCAGCGCATCGAAGGCCGCCTGGAGCTCGTCCGCGGTCGGAGGGGCGTTCCAGCGCTCCAGCCACGCATCGTCGTCCTCGGGTTGAAGGGCCACGGCGAGCAACCCGATCAACAACTCTTGGAGGGCGCCATTGAAGTCCGGCCGCGGGGCGGCGATCGCGACGACGGGATCTCCACGGAGATCATCCACGAGGGTCGCAGGTGGTCCCCAATCCACCGCGCCACTTCGCCTCCGCCATGGGATCCAGCTCACCCTTCGTAGATCGTAAGCCATCGCGTGCCCTCCCTGAGAGAAGGAAGTCAAGTAGTCTCCGATGGGGAAAAAGGTCATCGCGCTCCTCGCGCGTCAAACCTGCGGGTCATGCCCGTTCTCGCAGGCCAAGTCGGTGCGTCTAGGAAATCCGGTCGGCGAAGGCGAGTCCCTCGGCCTTCGTATATCGCGTCGATATCACACGGCCGCTTTCAGGATCGAGAAGGACACCGCGCCACTCATCCGGCGTCAACTGAACCAGCGGGAGCACCACAACTTCGCGTTCGAAGCGCCCCCAGTCACGGCGGACTGCCTTCACGGCCGCGTCATACTGCGGCTCAGCGATCGCAGTCTGCGGAATCAGTTTCGCTGATGCGCGGACCTCCGACAGCGCCCATGCCTTCGACGGTGGGCCATCGATCTGCGCCCAAGGGCGCAGGGATCCGTCCGAAACGACGCACGCTAGCCGGACCGTCGTTTGTGCACGGCCGAGGCGCGTCGGGGCCCGAATGTCGTCGACCCACCCGCGAGCGCGCCCGTCGTAGCCGTCGCTGACTTTCAGCGCATGATAGACCCCCATGGAAGCCTCGGCATGGCGCTTCCCCTCCGCGCGATCGGCGGCCGCCCGGAGCGCTTCCGGTACATCGTCCGAACCGTATACAGCCTCGATCACCGAACGGATTCCGTCCGGCGCAACGATCGTCGCGTCCGTAACCGAGAGCGAGCGCGCGGTGCGCCACAGCACCCCCACGTCCTCGTACACCGCCGCAGTACCCGGCAAGAGTGCAGTGAGCCAATCGCTCTGTGGCTCGCCGCCCACGGATGGGGCCAGCACGACGAGCTCCGCCGTGAGATCTGGTGGACGCACGGGGTCGCGTGCGGGGTGCCGCCACAGTCGCCCTGCACGCTGGATGAGCAGGTCCACGGGAGCCAGGTCTGAGACCAGCGCATCGAAGTCGAGATCGAGCGATTGCTCGATCACCTGGGTCGCGATCACAATGCGTCCCCGGCGTTGGCCCGCCGTCGCGTCCCTACCGAATCGCTCGATGACTTCCGCCTCGCGCTCTTGTCGGTCGCCCTGAGCGAAACGCCCGTGAAACACGATCGGTGTGATCCCGCGCGCCCGGAGCATGGCGGCGGCGGCAAGGCAGTCGCTCACCGTATTGCGCACCCACGCCACCGCCGCGCCGCGCTCCGCCATGGCGACGACGTGGGCGAGCGCTGCGTTCGTGTCGTGCACGAGGCGGACGCTGACTGTTCGGCGCGACCGTGCTGCCGCCGGGATTGGGTTCTCCTGCACTTCCTCCGAGCCGCGGCCGACGACCGTAGCCAGCGGGTATTCCGTGCGGCACACGATCGGTCGCGGCTCCGGCGCGAACAGCGCCACGCCGCGGCGGCGGCCGCGCTCGAGCCCATCCTGCCAGGCTCGCACGAACGCCTCTCGCTGGGCCCGCGATAGCGTAGCAGTGAGGACGATGGCGCTCCCCCCAAGCGCCGCATGGAACCGCAGTAGCTCCTGTGCTTCAATCCCCATGTACGCGTCATAGCTATGCGCCTCGTCGAGCACGAGCACCTTGTCCGACACGCCGAAGAGTCGCACGGTGTTGAAGCGTGTCGGGAGCACGCCCAGGAGCACCTGATCGATCGTGCCCGCCCCTACGTCGGCGGCCAGCGCCGCCCGGCGGTCGTCGGCGAAGAACGCGGCACACGTGGCAGCTCCGGAGAGCTCGTCGTCCTCGTGCTCGGGCACCGCCCCCGCTTCCTCGATGGCGGACCGGAGCACGGCCGCCTGAAACTGCTCGTGAAGCCATGCTTGTCCGTGTGCGAGGACGAGCGACGGTGTATGGCTGTCGCCGTCAAAGAGCCCCCGAATCGCCTCGCGTTGACGCGCGTACATTGCGTTCGCGGTTGCCTGCGTGGGCATCGCCCAGTATGCACCGCCCGCCCGTCCATCGGTCATCAGCCGGTGGACCATCACCTGAGCCGCCTCCGTCTTTCCCGACCCGGTCGTGTCCTCCAGGATCACGAGGATCGGACCGGGCGGAAGCTCGGCCTCGGCTGCCCATCGCTGCATGGGTGATGGCGTAGTGATTCCCGTCAGTTGCTCGAAGGGCGTCAGCCGTGCGGGGCGAGGAGCAACGAGGCCCGTGTCCCGGATCGCGCGTACTGCCTGCTCGCGTGCACGAACCCAGTATTCACGTAGACCTGCCGAGGTCGGATCCGGTCGAGTATATGGGAACCACCGCTGCATCGAGCCGATCCAGTCTGCCACGGTGATGAGTCCCGCGACCCACCAGCTCGCGGCCCGCGCTGCTGCGCTCGGGAGGGGCGGCGCAATGACCGGCTCCGGGAGCAGCAACGTAACGAGTTGATCGGCACAGGCACGGGCGAGCCCGAGTCCCGTCGTCGAAAAAAGCGAGCTAGCGGGCCGAGCGCGGGCCTCAGCCGTGTTGACCGGACGACCGTGGTGACCGAAGACGGCCGGGGCAAGCAAGTCGAGAACATCCCCCCCATCGGGCCAGAGCCGCGGCCCCATTACCGGCGCGAGCTCTTGGCACCAGAGCGTGTAGCCGTCGTCAGTATGATGCGTACCGCGCACGGTAGACGGATCGTACTCGCCCAGCGCGCGGGGCCAATGCTGTGGAGCCTTGGCTTGAAAGGTCGGCGTGCACTTCCCTAGGTCGTGCAGAGCAGCGAGTGCCACGAGGAGGCTTTGCGCACGATCCCGCGGCAAACCCAGAAGCCGGGAAGCTCGCTCCAATGCAATCGGTCGCGCCGCAAGAAGCGCCTCGACGACTGCGGCGACATCAAGGAGATGACAGAGGAGGGGATGGAACTCTGCGTCGGCCGACATCTCCGGCTTGGCTTTCCCCCACAGCGCGACGAGGTCCTCGATGGTCGGTATACGCGAGCGCACAGGTCTGAGCGATGACAGCCCTGTCTTCTGTCACCCCAGGACTAGCGATGACGCTACATCGCAACATCGTACGGATTGAGTTTGGACGACCCCGGCGAATGTGCCGCTCTTGCGCGTGGGCTGCAAGGGAGCTGTCCGCTGCACGGGGATCGTTACAACCTCGCACGACGACAAGGTCTTATCGGCACGTCGGCTGTGCTCACAATCACCAATACACATATCATCGACGTTCCTCGACACCGATATGTTGACGCCAGCAGCCTGGCAGCGATGGGCACGCGAACGGCCGTCTGGCTCAGATCTTCCGAACGATGAGCCAAGACGGCCGCCGCCCCCTCCCGCCGTCGCCCCAAGTACGCCAACGGCGCCCATGCGCTCCTACGTTCGACATGCGGAGGAATGCCCCGCTCAACTAAACGCCGCGTTTAACATTAAACGCCGCGTTTAACATGCGAAGGAGCATCGCGCATACTAAACACTGCGTTTAACATGGCGGCGCCTCCCCTCACCTCGCCGTCGTCGTCGCCACCAGGTACGCCACCACCGCCACGCACACCGCGATCACGGCGACCGCCACGAGCATCAACAGCCCGCGTGGCGGCACGTACTCCCCCCGCTCGATCGCCGTCGCCACGACGTGATACCGCCACACCGCGAGCGCCGCCACCAGCCCGCCGAGGCAGATGAGCGCCACCCCCGCCGGCAGCGACGCGCCCGCGCGCGGAACCTTCGCGCCCGGCGCGAGGTCCGCGAGGAGCTGTTCCAGCCAGACGCTGAATCGCGCCATCACGAAGCCAAGCCCGATGATCGCGATGCTCGTCCGGACCCACGCGAGGAACGTGCGCTCATTGGACAGGTGCTCGGTCGTGTGCGGCGGGTGGGGCGGCGCGTCCTCCGCCCGCTCGGCGCTCGCTCCCGCCCGCTCTCCCGCGATGTGGTCGCTCACCCTCATGACGGCCCAGCATGCATCCCGCGAGCCACCCGCTCACCCCCCCGTGACCAGCCTGGTCGCCTCCGCGTACGAGATCGCATCGTCGGCGAAGTGGAACGTCCCCCGCTCCCGCATCTCCGTCGCCGCGCGCACCACCGCCGTGAGCGCGATGCGCGTCAGCGCACCGCCGACGCTGACGCGCCGCACGCCCATCTCCGCCAACTCGCTCACCGAGAACGGCGCTCCGCGCAGCCCCATCAGCACGTTCACGGGCTTCCGCACCGCCGCGCACACCGTGCGAATCTGCTCCGCGGTCGTGAGCCCCGGCGCGTACAGCACGTCGGCACCGGCCGCCTCGAACGCCTGGAGCCGGCGGATCGTGTCGTCCAGATCGAGACGCCCGTGCAGGAAGTTCTCCGCGCGCGCGACGAACATGAACGGGAACGGCAGCGCGTGCGCCGCCTCGGCCGCGGCCGCCACGCGCTCCACGGCGTGCTGAAAATCGTAGATCGGCTTCTGCGGATCTCCCGTCGCGTCCTCGATCGACCCTCCCACCAGCCCGGCGACTTCCGCCGCGAGCCGGATCGTCTCCGCGGCGGCCTCGGGGGCGTGGCCGTAGCCGTTCTCGAGGTCTGCCGCTACCGGGACGTCCGTCGCGTCGACGATCGCCTTCGCGTTGGCGAGCACGGCGTCGCGGCTCACCGCGCCGTCGCGGCGGCCGAGCGAGAAGGCGAGCCCCGCGCTCGTCGTCGTCAGCGCCTCGAAGCCGAAGCCGGCCAGGAGCCGCGCCGTCCCCGCGTCCCACGGGTTCGGGATGATGAACGCGCCCGGACGGGCGTGGAGCGCCTGGAAGCGGACACCTTTCTCGGCTTGCGTGACGGGCATGGGGTCATTCTCCGGTTAGGGGATGTGACGGCACGATGACGCGCAACCACGCACCTAACCGAAACCACGAGCACAGCGTTCCGCGACGCGCCGCGGGCGGGCGCGACGCCGCCTAGCCCGCCGGCGACCGTCAACATGTTTGCGAGCCGCCAGGTGGACAAGGGCCGTATGAGCCATGTCTGCCCGGTCCCGCCACACGCCGTGGTGGAGCGCGACGTGGCTATGATGTGTCACGCCGGTAGCATATCTTCGCCATGAGTGGCTGGATCGCCCGGGCCGCGCATGGCTGGCCGGCGACCGCAGCGCTTCTGGACCTGGAGACTCGATGCTCGACGACCGTTGGCGGACCATCGCGCTGCTCGGCGGCGCGGTCCTCACCCTGGGCACCATCGCCGGGCCCGGCTGCACCGCGCCCCGCTCGGCCGATGCCAACCGCCAGGACACGACCACGCAGCAGGGCGCCGTCGCGCCGCTGGACACCACGTCCCAGCGCGCCGGCCCACCCATCCTCCCCGATCC
>JADGGM010000193.1 GCA_019689955.1 Gemmatimonadaceae bacterium | reverse complement strand
GATGAGGACCATCGCGCCGACGGACGCCAACTGCTCGGCCGAGAACCCGTCCCAGCGAATGCCCGCGACCTTCTCCCAGATCTTCGGCCAGTCGCCCGGATCCGGAGCCACCGTCGCGTAGCTCTCGCGTTGGAACCGGAACCCCTGTGCGTGGGCGGTCAGCGGCCGGTCGAACCGCAGCATCCCGACGTTGTGGGCCGACTGTGGCGGGCCGAACGTGGCGCCCACCGCCACGACGCGCCGCACGAGCTCCGGGTAGCGCACGGCGATCATCATCGCCGCGGCGCCGCCGTAGCTCGCGCCGAAGAAGTCCGCCTTCGCGATCCCGAGATGCGTCAGCAACGCCACCACGTCGTCGGCATGTTGCTCGATCGACAGCGGGCGCTCCGGGAGGTCGGCCGTGCGGCCGTGTCCCTGGAGGTCGACACTGATGACCGAGCGGCACTGGGCCAGTGCCGGGAAGCGCGTCAGCCCGGCGAAGCCGAACGCGTTGGGGATGTAGACGAGCGGGTCGCCGGTGCCGTCGATCTCGTAGTACATCCGCAAGCCGTGGACCGGCGCGTAGCCGCTGGTCCGGGCCGTCGGTCCGTCGAGCGTGGGAGGCATGGTCGGGTCTTCCTCACTCCGTTGCAGGTGGATGAGCCTCTTCCCAGCGATACGGCCTGCGCGAGCCATCGCCGAACTGCTCGCGAAACGTCTCCACGAAGTAGCTCCAGCCGCGCTCGTGCCCGCGGGCCCGCTCGTGGTCCGGGAGGCCGGAATGCACGAGCGTCATGCGCGTCGCGTCGCCGAGCTTCGTGAACGTCACGGTCACGGTCGACTCTTCCCCCAGCGTGTTCGGCGATACCCACGTGTGCGCGATGCAGTGCGGCCGCTCGAGCGCCGTGAATCGGCCGTAGTGGGACGTCCCCTTGAGGGTCCAGTAAAAGAGCCCGTCGACCTTCGCGTCCAGGATGAACCGCTCGGCCGCGTTCCACGGCGTGCCGGGGATCCGCGGGTCCAACCACGCGTCGAACACCTCGCCCGGCGGCGCGGGGATCGTGCGCTCGATCGTGAGCTCGAGCCTGTTGGCGGCCGTCATCGCGTCTTCCCCCGTTTGGGTCGCTTGTTCCTGAAGTGCTGCTCGAACGCATCGAGCTGTCGGTTCCAGAACCGCTCGTATTCGTGCACCCACCCCGCGACCTCCCGAAGCGGCTCGGGGCGGAACGAGATCAGGACCTCGCGCCCCCGCCGCTCGCGCTCGATGAGCCCCGCACGCTCGAGGAGCTTCAGGTGCTTGGTCACGGCGTTCAGCGCGGTGTCGAACGGTCTGGCGACATCGAGGAACCGGGTCGGCCCGTTCGCGGCGAGCTGCGTGATGATCGCCCGCCGCGTGGGGTGCGCGATCGCCGTCAGGACATCCGTCAGTCGGTCCATGCTCGACAATACACCATAGGGTGTAATATCGCAACCCCCGTGGCGCCGCGGGCCCCGCTCGGCACGAAACGCGCAGTCGATGGCGGCACAGACGACCAGAGCGATGCGGTGCGGCTCATGCACCGCCGGAACGTACGCCGCATCCCGCTCGTGGAGGATGACCGGATCGTCGGCATCGTGACGCTCGACGATCTGCTCCTCGACGAAGCGGCGCCGCTCGAGCGGTTGGCGGCGGTCGTGCAGTCGCAGATCGGCGCGGGGGGGCCGGCGCGGACGACGCGGAGTCCCCGCTGGCGGCGGAGCGCGGCCCGGGCGGAGGCGACGTACGGACGGTTCGTGAAGCACGTGCGCGAGCGGGCCGGGTTGGAGCCGGCAGACGACGCGGAGGTCGCCATCGAGGTCGTCCTCGAGTCGCTGGTGCGGCGCCTCACGCCGGACGAGGCGGACGATCTCGTCGCGCAGTTGCCGTCGCTCATGCAGGCCGCGCTCGAGGAATTGCCGCCGGATCCGGACAAGAGCATCACGCGTGAGACCGGCGCGGGTGGGACACGCACGCGCCTGGGGATGACGACCTGCAGGAACGTCGCCCGGGCGCCGGCGGGGGCGGCGAGCGTGAGGGCCATGGGGAGGCTTCCTTCCCCGCGCGTCGAGCCATCGAGCGGAACGAGGATGGTGTGCAACGGCAGCGGAACGGCCGCTTGCGCCGGACGTGACATCCATCATCTCCTCGCCGAGTCGCGGCGTGACGCGTGGCCGGGAGGGGAGGGAGCGGCCGTCGGTCGTGAGCCGTGCGGCGTGTCGTGTACCGCCAGGCGTGCTGAGGCGGTATCGACGCAAGGAGCATTCCCCCGAGCGACGCCCGCGGAGGTCGCTCACGCGCGATCGACGCCCCGAGCACGGGGTGCGCCCGTGGGCCGCCTCGCGTCGGCTTGCGCGGCCGGTCGCCCCGCTCTACGATTGGATTCCGGCTCTTACTGGGACACTGGTACGGCGTCCAGCGCATCGGGCTCCGCGCCGCCCGGCCCGCGCGCGGCGGCCGCACTCGGCCTGCGGGAGAACTGGCGCCAGTTCACCCTCCTCGTCCTCATCAACGCGTTCGTCGGCGCCATGGTGGGGACCGAGCGCAGCGTCCTCCCGATCCTCGGAGAGCGCGAGCTCGGCGTCGCGTCCACGAGCGCCGCGCTGTCGTTCGTCGCGACGTTCGGCGTCGTCAAGGCATTCACCAACCTGCTCGCCGGCCGGATCGCTGACCGGTACGGGCGCAAGCGCGCCCTCGTGGCCGGGTGGCTCTTCGCGCTCCCCGTGCCGTTCCTCGTGATGTGGGCGCCGACGTGGGGATGGGTCGTCGTCGCCAACGTGTTCCTCGGCGTGAATCAGGGGCTCGCGTGGTCCACGACGGTCATCATGAAGATCGACCTCGTGGGGCCGCGGCAGCGCGGGCTGGCGACGGGGCTCAACGAGTTCGCCGGCTACGTCGCCGTCGCGCTCTCCGCGTTCGCCACGGGTGTCATCGCGAGCCGCTATGGCCTCCGGCCGGAGCCGTTCTACCTCGGAGTCGCGTTCGCCGTCGCGGGGCTCGCGCTGAGCGCGCTCTTCGTCCGTGACACGATGCCGCACTCGCGTCTCGAAGCGCGGATGCACGCGCTCGCGCGCGACCCGCCACTCGCGGCGCCGCGGGTGACGTTCCGCGAGCTGCTCGCCCGCGCGACGTGGCGCGATCCCGCGCTCGCGAGCGCGAGCCAGGCCGGGATGATCAACAACGTGAACGACGGCCTCGCCTGGGGGCTCTTCCCGCTCTTCTTCGCCGCCGCGGGGCTCTCGTTGCGGGAGATCGGCGTGCTCGCGTTCGTGTACCCGGCGACGTGGGGGATCGTGCAGCTCGGGACCGGCGCGCTCTCCGATCGCTGGGGGCGGAAGTGGATGATCGCGGGGGGGATGGTGCTGCAGGGCGTCGCGCTGGCGGTGATGGTCGTCCGGCGCGGGTTCGCGCCGTGGGTCGTGGCCGGCGCGGCACTCGGCGTGGGGACGGCCATGGTGTACCCGACGCTCCTCGCCGCCGTCAGCGATGTCGCGCACCCTGCGTGGCGCGGCTCGGCGATCGGCGTCTATCGCCTCTGGCGCGACATGGGGTACGCGGCCGGCGCGCTCCTCGCGGGCGTGCTCGCGGATGCGCTCGGGATGGGCGCGGCCATCGGCGCGGTGGCGGTGCTCACGGTGGCGTCGGGAGCCGTCGTCGCGCTCCACATGCCGGAGACGTTACGGGCGCGCCGGCGCTGAGACGCGGTCCGAGCGACACGCGTTCCCGACGGCGGCGCTGGCCGGGCCCTCTCAGACCCGCCCGCTCCCCATCGCGTGCGCGATGTCCGTCTGCGAGATGACTCCAACCAGCCGCCCGTGGTCCTCCACGAACAGCCGCCGCACCTCCGCGTAGAGCATGCGTTGCGCGGCCTCACGGACGTCGGCGTCGGGCTCGATCGTGTGGGCGTTGGGGGTCATGATGTCACGCGCCATCGTGTGCTCGAAGAACCGCGCGCGCGCGGTCTCGTCCGCATGCTCGGCGATGGCCTGCAGCACGTCGGTGGCGGACACCACGCCGATCACCCGCTTCGCCGAATCTACGACCGGGAGCCCCGAGATGTGGGAGTCGGCCATGGCCTGGACCACGTCGGCCACCCGCTCGTCCGGGGCCGCGGTCCGCACGTCGGTCCGCATGAGCTCTGCGACTCGCATCGTCCCTCCGGTGTTCGCGACCGAGCACGACGTCCGGCGCCATCCGCGCAGCCGTCGGTTCCGACGGGTGCGCGGTCGCGCGGGGCGCTGCCACCCCTTCCGGGAGCCCTTCCTTGCAGGAGACGCACCAGGGCAGCGCTCGCCCGTCGGTCGCGCCCGGGCGCGCCCCGCGCGTGGCCGAATTGACAGCTCCGCCCCGCGCCCGCATGATCGTTGCGATCACGACCGTGGCGGCCCATCGCTCGCCTCTGCCCGGCGCACCGGCGGACGGTGGCGACGGCGCTGTGCTCCCCCTCCTTCTTACGACAAGGCGGCCCTCATGGCGATGCGACTCGATGAGATCATGGCCTGCCGCGTCATCACCATCGCGTCCGACGAACCGGCCAGCGCCGCGTGGACGCGCATGCGGCGGCGCGGCATTCGGCATCTCGTGGTGGTGGATGATGGGCAGCTCGTCGGCGTGGTGTCGGAGCGCGACCTCGGCGGGCGGACCGGGGCGGCGAAGCGCCGGGGGCGGACGGTGCGCAGCATGATGACGCGGACCGTCGTCGGCGCCGCGCCGGAGACCTCGGTCGAGGAAGCGGCCAACATCATGCGGAGGCAGCTCATCGGTTCGCTCCCCGTCGTGGACGGCGACCGTCTGGTGGGGATCGTCACCGCGACCGACGTCTTCGACGCGCTCCAGGCGGAGCGTCCGGCGCGCATGAGCTGGGCGGAGGAGCAACTGCTTCGCGCGCCGGCGAGCAGCAAGCGATTGGGCGGGCTCCCCGTCCCGCGGCGGCGCGGCGAGCGGCGCACGCGCAAGCGGTCGGCGCGTCCCGAGAACGTCACCAAGCGCGAGCCGATGGCCGCGCAGATCCCGCGCGCCGCCAAGCGCGTGGCCGGCCGAACCGCGTCGCCGGAGGTCCCGGTGCACATCCGCGCAATGGGCATCGAGATGGCCGACGAGACGCGCGACTACGTTCGCCGCACGCTGGGGCGGAAGCTCGGGAAGTTCGCGATGTCGATCGAGCGGGTGAGCGTCCGGCTGCGCGACGTGAACGGCCCGCGCGGCGGCATCGACCATCAGTGCCGGATCAAGGTGGTGCTGAGCGGGATGCCGAGCGTGGTCGCCGAGGGGCAGCATATGTCGATGAAGGAAGCGATCGACGCAGCCACGGCGACGGCCGAGCGAAGCGTACGGCGCAGAGTGCAGCGCCGGCGCATGGAGCCGCGCAAGCGCGGGCGCGGCGTGCGACTCGTCGCCGCACGCTGACGCACAGTATCGTCCCGGCACGAGACCCGCAGCGGCGTGGCCGGTGCCCGTTGCACGAACGTCCCTGATCGCACGATCGCACAGGAGGCGCGTATGCCCGACGACCCGTCGATGCCGGTGGAGACGTCGCAGCGCCCGGAGCCGCAGCGTGCCCCGCGGTCGCGCGCTCTGCGCGGGCCGATCCTCGTGGCGATCGACGAGGCCGGCCCTGCGGAGGGCGCGTTGCACCTGGCGGACCTGTTGGCGCGCCGCGATCGGGTGAACGCGCACTTGCTCGGCGCCGCACCGCCGGTGGCGTTCCCGCTCGCGCTGGTGTTGCCGGCGGAATACGAGGCCGTCGAGGAGGCGCGGCGGCAGCAACTGCTCACGCGGGTGCGTCAGCAGCTCAATCGCGCGCTCGGCCTCGCGGCGTACTGGAGCACGGAGGCGGCGATCGGGCCGCTGGCGACGGTCGCGGCGCGAAGTTGCCAGGCGCGCGGGACGGCGCTCGTGGTGGTCGGGATCCCGGAGCCCGGTGCGCCGGACCGGACGGCGCGCGAGGACGCGGCGCTGCAGGTCGTGCGGGCGGTCGAGGTCCCGGTGCTGATCGTGCCGCCGCGATACGATCGCTTGCCGCAGCACGCGCTGGTGGCGATGGATTTCAGCGACGCGAGTCGCCGAGCCGCGCGCACCGCGCTGGCGGTGCTCGGGCCGGATCCGATGGTCACGCTCGCGCACGTGCAGCCCGATGTGGACTTCGCGGCGCTCGGCAAACCGGGCTGGGAGGCGATCTATGCGCGCGGGCTCGATGCTCTCGTTCGCGAGGTGGCCGATGAGCTCCGGAGCGCGGGGGACGTCACGGTCGACACGGTCGTCCGCCGGGGTGACGTCGTGACGACACTGCTTGCGCTCGCGCGGGAGCGCGGGTGCGACCTCATCGCGGCAGGAACGCAGGGGGGCACGCCGCTCGAGCGGCACCTCGTGGGGAGCGTGTCGACGGCGACGTTGCGGGGGGCGAGGAGCGCGGTGCTCATCGC
>JADGGM010000192.1 GCA_019689955.1 Gemmatimonadaceae bacterium | reverse complement strand
GCGCACCGGGGGGCGGGGAGCTGCGCCCGGACCGGGGCGGCGCGGGCGGCGCGGGACGGGGGGGAGGTGCGCCGTTCCGCGACAGCCGCCGGTCAGGATGCCGCGTCCTCCTCGGCGGCCTGCCGCACGGTGTTCCACAGCGCCTCCACGTGCGCGCGCTCCGTCCGCTCCCCCCCGATGGAGATGCGAACCATCCACCGGCCGTCCAGCACGGCCGGGGTGAGATACGCCGCGCCCGACCGGTTCACCCGGTCCGCCCACGCGAGGGTGTGCCGGTCGAGCGCCTCCCCCGTGAGCCCGGGCGGGGCATGGCGCACGCACACGGTCTGCAAGTGGACCGGCGCGACCACCTCCCAGCCGGGGGTGCCGCGCACCTGCGCCTCGAGCCAGCGCGCGTTGGCGAGGTCGCGGCGCAGGCGTTCCTGGAGCCCGCGCACCCCCTGCTCGCGGATCAGGAACCAGAGCTTGAGCGCGCGGAAGCGGCGGCCGAGGGGGATCCCCCAGTCGCGCAGGTTCTTCACCTGGCCATCGGCCGCGGCGCGGAGATAGCTCGGGCTCGTGGACATGACGCGCACCAGGTGCTCCGCGTCGCGCACGTAGTACAGCGAGCAGTCGAACGCCGCGCCGAGCCACTTGTGCGCGTTGATCACCAGCGAGTCCGCCCCCTCGATCCCCTCCCACATCCAGCGGCACTCGGGGAGGATCATGGCCGATCCGGCCATCGCCGCGTCGACGTGGAGCCACGCCCCGTGCGCCCGGGCGACGGCGGCGATCGCGCCCACGGGGTCGATCGCGGTCGACGCCGTGGTCCCCACCGTCGCCACGACCGCCGCGGGGGTGCGCCCCGCGCTCCGGTCCTCCGCCATGCACGCGTCGAGCGCGTCGGGGCGCATCGCGCCGGCCGCGTCGCACGCTACGGTGCGCACGTGCTCGCGGCCGATGCCGGCGAGGAGCGCGGCCTTCTCCACCGAGCTGTGGCTGTGCGGCGAGACGTACACGACGATCGGGCGCGGCGCGCCC
The DNA here is from genome assembly GCA_019689955.1 of Gemmatimonadaceae bacterium. Lineage (GTDB taxonomy): Bacteria > Gemmatimonadota > Gemmatimonadetes > Gemmatimonadales > Gemmatimonadaceae > JADGGM01. The sequence goes on along the minus strand of JADGGM010000192.1, from coordinate 5,439 downwards.
TGGAGCCCGCCGCGCGCGAGGGAGAAGTCCGTGGCCCGCTCGCGCGCGCAGATGAGCGCCACGAGCGTGCTCGTGGACGCGGTGTCCTGAATCACCCCGCTCCACGCCTCCGAGAGCCCGACCATACGTCGCACCCAGTCGGTGACCACTTCCTCGAGCTCCGTGAGCGCGGGGCTCGACTGCCAGGAGAGGCCGAGCACGCCGAGCCCTGTGCTCAGGTAGTCGCCGAGCACGCTCGCGAGCGCGCCGTTGCTCGGGAAGTAGCCGAAGAAGCTCGGGTGCTGCCAGTGCGAGAGCCCGGGGAGGATGATCCGGTCCACGTCGCGGAGGATCGCCGCGAACGGCTCGGGCGTCTCGGGCGGGTCGGCGGGGAGCTGCGCGCGCACCTCCCCGGGCGCCGTGCGCGCCATGACGGGGAGCGTGCCGACGCGCTCGCGGTAGTCGGCGATCCAGTCGATGAGCTGATGACCGATGGTGCGGAACTCTTCGGGCGTCATGGGCGCGCGGTGAGGGTCACCGAACGATATCCGCGCGCGCGACGTCGCCGCCAGCGCGGGCCGGTCGACGCGGCGCTATCGGCGATACGACGTGCACCCGGCCACGCCCAAGCGCCCGAGGATGCGCTCGAGGGGACAGATGCGCGTGAAGCTCGACTGCAGGAGGTTGGCCCCCACGAACGCGGTGAAGAGGAGCCACCACGGGCTCACCCACCACCCGAGCGCGAGGGAGACGAGGACGAAGGTACCGGCGATGCGACGAACGATGGTGTCGGGGCACATGGGACACTCCTGACGGGGTCATTGGGTGAACGGGAAGATCAGCGTGGTCACGGTTTCGCCTCTGCGCGCTGTCGCAGCTCCCAGTAGAGGAGCGGGACGACCACCATCGTGAGCAGCGTGGCCACGACGGCGCCGCTCATGAGCGCCACCGCGAGCCCCTGGAAGATCGGGTCGAGCACCATCACGAGCCCGCCCACCACCACGGCGGCCGCCGTGAGCGCGATCGGGCGGAAGCGGACCGCCCCCGCCTCGAGGACCGCGTCGTCCAGCGAGCGCCCGCGTGCTTCGGCGAGCTGGATGAAGTCGACGAGGAGGATCGAGTTGCGCACGATGATCCCGGCGAGCGCGATCATCCCGATCATCGACGTGGCGGTGAACACCGCGCCGCTCAGCGCGTGCCCCGGGAGGATCCCGATCAGCGTCAGCGGGATCGGCGCCATGATCACGAGCGGGACCGTGAACGATTGGAACCACCCGACGACGAGCACGTAGATGAGCACGAGCACCGCCGCGAAGGCGAGCCCGAGGTCGCGGAACACCTCGATCGTGATCTGCCACTCGCCATCCCACTTGATCGCGGTCTGGTCGAGGCGCGGCGGCTGGACGGCGTTGTAGCGCGCGATCGTGGCGCCGGCGACGCGTACGGTGTCGAGGGCGCGGTTCATGGCGAGGAGCGCATACACCGGGGACTCGATCGCCCCGGCGACGTCCCCGGTCACGTAGATCACCGGGCGGAGGTTCTTCCGGTAGCGGGCGCTCTCGCGGACGGTGGAGTCCACGCGCACGAACTGGGCGAGCGGTTGCGGGCCGGTGGCGGTGGGGACGGGGACGGCGAGGAGCGCGTCGACGCTCGAGCGGTCGGCGAGCGCGAGGCGCGGCACGATCGTCACCCCTTCGCGCGCCGTCGGCGAGGCGGCGAGCGCGGTCGGGGCCCCCGAGAGGGCGAGCGCGAGCGTGGCCGAGACCTGCGCGGCGTCCGCCCCCGCCGCGGCCACGCGTGCCCGGTCGACCTCGAACCGCGCCGACGGCTCCGGCGCCTCGACGGTCCAGTCGACATCCACCACGCCAGGGGTCGAGGCGAAGATGGCCTTCACGCGGCGCGCGGCCTCGAGGCGCGTGCGGTCGTCGGCCGCGTACACCTCGGCGACGAGCGTGGAGAGCACCGGCGGACCGGGCGGGATCTCCGCGACCTTCACGCTCGCGCCGTACGGGCGCGCGATCGAGTCGATCCCCGGACGGAGCGCGACCGCGATCGCGTGGCTCTGGCGGTGCCGCTCTCCTTTGGGGACGAGGTTCACCTGCACGTCGGCCACGTTCGCCCCGCGGCGCATGAAGTAGTGCCGCACGAGCCCGTTGAAGTTGAACGGCGCCGCGACCCCCGCGTACGTCTGCGTGTTCTCCACCTCCGGTGTGCGCCGCACGTAGGCCGCCACCTCGGCGGCGAGCGCGGCGCTCGTCTCGAGCGTGGTGCCCTCCGGGAGGTCGAGGATGACCTGCAGCTCGCTCTTGTTGTCGAACGGGAGCATCTTGACCTTCACCGCTCGCACCGCGAGCAGCGCGGCCGAGCCCACGAGGAGCGCGCCGACGATCCCGTAGAACCGCCGCCGGTGGCGCGCGCTCCTCATGAGCGGGCGCATGATGCGCGCGTACACGCGCGCGGTTCGCGACGCCTCCTCCGGCTCCTGCGCCGCGTCGGCGGGGCGGGGCACCGCGGCCACGTGCCCGCGCAGGAGCCGGAGCGCGAGGTACGGTGTGATGATGAACGCCACCGCGAGCGACGCGAGCATCGCCACCGACGCGCCCACCGGGATGGGGCGCATGTACGGCCCCATGAGCCCGGAGACGAAGGCCATGGGGAGGATCGCGGCGATCACCGTGAAGGTGGCGAGGATGGTCGGGTTCCCCACCTCGTCCACCCCCTCCACGGCCGCCTCGTCGGGGGGGCGGTTCCCGAGCGCGAGGTGGCGGTAGATGTTCTCGACCACCACGATCGCGTCGTCCACCAGGATGCCGATCGAGAAGATGAGCGCGAACAGGGTGATGCGGTTGAGCGTGTACCCCAACCCGTAGTACGCGAACAGCGTGAGCGCGAGCGTGACCGGCACGGCGACGAGGACGACCACCGCCTCGCGCCAGCCGAGGAAGAGCCCGATGAGCACCGTCACCGAGATGGTGGCGAGGGCGAGGTGGAGCATGAGCTCGCGCGCCTTCTCGCGCGCTGTCTCGCCGTAGTTCCGCGTGACCGTCGTCTGGACGTCGGCGGGGAGCACGCGGCCGCGTGCCGCCTCGACGCGCGCGAGCGCCGCCTCGGCGACCACGGTCGCGTTGGCGCCGCGACGCTTGGCCACGGCGATCGTCACCGCGCTCGCGTCGGGGTGGCCGCGGGCGCCGAAAGCGACGTAGCTCGTGCGCTCGCCGAACGTGTCGGTCACCTGGGCGACGTCGCGGACGTGGATCGGGACCGCGCCGCGCGCGGAGACGACCACGTCGCCCACGTCGGCCGCCGTGGCGAGCGGGGCGCCGACGCGCACCAGCGCCGCCTCGTTCGCCGAGGCCAGCTCGCCCGCCTGGAGCCGCGCGCCCCCCTCGCGGAGCGCGGCCGCGACCTCGCCGGGCGTCACCCCGCGCGCGGCGAGGCGCGCGGGATCGAGCGTGACGCGCACGGTGCGCGGCGCACCGCCCACCACGAACGTCTCCGCCACGTCGGGGATCGCGCGGATCTCGTCCTCGAGGTGCACCGCGATCTGGCGCAGCGCGTCGGTGTCGTAGCCGCCGCCGTGGAGGGTGAGGGTGAGGATCGGCACATCGTCGATCCCATGCGGCTTCACGATCGGCGGGAGCGCGCCCGGGGGGAGCTGGTCCGCGGCGGCAGAGAGCTTGGCCTGGACGCCGGTCACGCTCCGCTCCGGGTCCGCGCCGACGCGGAAGCGGACGGTCACGAGCGCCATCCCGTCGCCTGCGGTGCTGTAGACGTACTCCACCCCGGGGATCTCCCACATCCGCCGCTCGATCGGGCGGGCGAGGAGGTTCTCCGTCTCCTTCGGCGTGGCGCCGGGCATGCTCGCGATCACGTCGATCATCGGCACGGAGATCTGCGGCTCCTCCTCGCGCGGCGTGGCGATGATCGCCACCGCGCCGGCGGCGAGCGAGGCGATCGCGACGAGGGGAGTGAGCTTCGAGCGGAGGAAGCTCCGCGCCACGCGGCCGGCGATCCCCATGGTCAGCTCACCTGCTCGGCGGAGGGTCTCGGCACGACGATCCGCTCGCCGGCGCGGAGGCCGGAGAGCACCTCCACGAGCCCCGGCGCCGCGGGCCCCACGCGCACCCAGCGGAGCGCGGGGCCGTCGGCGGTGACCACGTGCACGCCGGAGAGATCCCCTTCGCTGACGATCGCGGCGGCGGGGACGAGCACCGCGCGCCGCATCCCCTGCACGAGCGCGAGCCGCGCCGAGCTCCCGGCGAGGAAGGTGCGCGCGGCGTTGTCGACGAGCGCGTTCACCGTGTAGAGCGCCCCCGACGCGGCGGGGACGACCCCTTCGACGACGGCCGTCGTCGGCGTCCCCTCGATCGTCGCGTCCACGCGCGCGCCGCGCCGGACCCCGCGCACCGCGGCGGGCGGCGCGGTCACGGTGATGCGAAGGCGCGCGCTGTTCTCGACCGTGACCAGCGGCGCCCCGGGCGCGGCGAGCGCGCCGACGTCCACGAGCCGTGCGGTGACGACGCCATCGAACGGCGCCCGCAGCTCGGTGTACGCGGCCATGGCCTCGACCTCGGCCTGTGCGGCGCGCGCGGTGCGCAGCGCTGCTTCGGCGCGGGCGAGCCCGGTTTCCGCAGCGTCGAGCTGTGCGCGCGTGGCCGCGCTGTCGGCGTAGAGGGCGCGCATGCGGGTCGCCTGGGTGAGCGCGTCGGTGTGCACGGCCTCGGCTTCGGCTACCGCGGCCTGCGCCTGCAGCCGCTTGGCGCTGATCTCGCGCGCATCGATGCGCGCGAGCAGTTGGCCGCGGCGCACGGCGTCCCCTGCGTGGACCGCGACCTCGGTGACGGTGCCGAGCAGCTTCGTGCTCACCGTCGTGCGCTCGACGGGCTCGGCGATCCCCGCGGCGTCGAGCGTCGCGGGGACGATGGTGTCGCGCACCACGTACACCGCGCCGTCGATCCGCGGCGGCGCGGAGCTGGCCGCGGGCGGGGGGCGGCCGCCCGCCGCGAGCGCGACGGGAACGGCGAGCGGCCAGACGCGGCGGACCGGGAACGGGATCATGGATCGTCCTCCTGCGGGCTATGGGTCGAGCGCCGTGAGGGGCTCGAGCGTGCGCCCCTGTGCCTGGCGGCGCTCGGCGATGGCGATGAGGGTCTCGTACCGGGCGCTCGACCGGCCGAGGCGGGTGCGCATCTCCGCGTCCGCGGCGTCGAGCAGCTCGGCCACGGTGGCGAGCCCGCCGTCGTACTTGCGGGACACGATGCGGTGCGCTTCCGCGGCCTGCTCCTCGCTGCGCCGCGCGATCTCGAGGCGCGTGAGCGCCACGCGCAGGTGACGTTCCGCGGCCGTGACCTCGAGCGCCGCGCGCGCCTGGGCGCCGTCGGCCGCGGCTCGGGCGGCCGCCTCGCGGCCGGGGGGGGGGGGGCGGGGGGCGCCCCCCCCCCCCCCCCCCCCCCCCGCCCC
>JADGGM010000191.1 GCA_019689955.1 Gemmatimonadaceae bacterium | reverse complement strand
GACCCGGATCGACGCCCAAGCGCTCGCCGCGCGGGCGCTCGAGAAGTGCGAGGCCTCGCGCAACCCGGTGACGCTGGAGCCCGGGCGCTACACCGTGATCCTCGAGCCGCAGGCCGTGGCCGACCTCGTGGAGATCCTGGCGAACGACATCAGGCGCGATCCCGCCGAGTCCGGCAAGGGCCCGTGGGCGCTGGCGCCGGATGACGCCCTCCAGCTCTGGCGGACGAAGCTTGGGCTCAAGGTGCTCGATGAGCGGATCACCATCAGCCACGAACCCGCCGACCCCGAGCTGGGGATCCTCCCCACGCCCTGGATGCAGCCCGTGACCTGGTTCGACAAGGGCGTGCTCACGAACCTCTCGTACGACCGCGACTACGCCCTCCGGAACCTGAACCAGAACGCCCCCGTGCGCTGGATGATGGGCTACCGGATGAGCGGGGGGACGACGTCGATCGACGAGATGATCCGGACGACCAAGCGCGGGCTCCTCGTCACACGCTTCTCCAACATCCGCCTGCTGGACGGGACGAGCCTCCTCGCGACGGGGCTCACGCGCGACGGGCTCTGGCTCATCGAGAACGGGAAGATCTCCAAGGCCGTGAAGAACTTCCGCTTCACGGAATCCCCCCTGTTCGTGCTCAACGCCATCGAGCAGCTCGGCGTGCCGGTGCCGGTGTTCCGGCCGGTGAAGAATCCGTACGAGCAGCGGGTTCCGTTGACCCCGGCGATCGTGCCGCCGCTCAAGGCACGCGACTTCAGCTTCACCTCGACGATCGATGCGATCTGACGTCCGACATTCCGAGCGCGGCGCGCCCAGGGCGCGTACGTCGCTGATCGTGGCGCTCGCGTGCGGTACGCTCACGGCCGCCCCGGCCGCCGCGCAGGTGCGCTTCGCGTGGCCCGATACCGCGGTACCGCTGTCCGGGTACAACACGGTCGACAAGTGTCTGGCGCTCGTGGCCCGAACGCACGCCGACGTGAGCCGGCGCGAGATGTCTGCCGTGCGGCGTGACACGTTGCCGTACGATCCGCGCGCGAGCTTGAAGCCGCTGCCGGCACCGGTGGTGGAGATCGCCCGGCGCTGCGCGGCGCAGTTCCCCGAGCCCACCGCGCGCCTCGACGACTTCGCCCCGCTGCTCCGGCTCTATCTCGATGCCGGTCGCGATGCCGATGCGAGCGCGCTGGTGGCGCGGCGCTTCGCCGCCGCGCCGCCAAAGAGCGCGAAGACGCGCGCGGCGATCGAGGACAGCGTGGTCGCCATCTACCTCGACGCACGCCCCGCGCGCCTGGATGCCGCGGAGCAGATCCTGCTCGCGCGCGCGCGCCGCGAGCCGGACCGGCTGGATCGCATGGTGCTCTACGGCAAGAGCATGCAGGTCGCGAACGCGGCCGGTGACACGGCGCAAGCGCGGCGCGCCGCCCGGCTGCTCGTGAACGCGGCCGACTCACTCACGACGGCCGAGCGCGAGTCGGAGAAGTTCGAGAAGATGGGAGGACGGAGCTTCCTCTTCCCCGCGGTGATGCAGCTGATGGGCGTCCCCGTCATGCTCGACAGCCTGCGCCGGAGCACGGCGGCGCTGGTCACACTGGAGCGGTCCACGTGGGCTGCCCTGCTCGGGGAATCCCCTGACGCGCTCCCCGTCCCGATCGGCGAGCACGCGCCCACCATCTCGGCGGACTACTGGATTCCGGCCGCGGCGGGGAACACCCCACGACCCGCGCCGGGGCACGTGAGCCTCATCCTCTTCCTGGAGGACGCGACCTGCATCACGCTGGACCCGAACGGGGAGGCCAACGACCAATGCGGGGCGGAGCTCTCCATGTTGCGCCGGCTGAGCGAGCGGTTCCCGACTCTCGACGTCATCGTCGTCAGCCGCACGCACGGCTTCTTCGCGTGGGCACCGCCGATGACCCCCGCGGAGGAGGCGGACATGCTTCGCCGCTGGATCGACACGTACCACATTCCACGCCTGACGATCGCCTTGACCTCCACCCCCTTCTGGAACCTCCCTCGCCCGGACGGCCGGCGAATCAACAAGGACACTCCGAACTTCGTGAGCTACACCTTCGGCAAGCGGGTGAAGCCGGAGCAAAGCCAGTATCTCGTCGACCAGGATGGGCTCGTGGTCTCGGTGTGGGGGCTCCACGAGCAAGAGTTGGCGCAGTTCATCGACGTGTTGACGCACCGACAGGCGACGGGAGGGGATCGTGCAGCGAAGTGATGGACGGCGGCTCGCAGCGGGCGTGGCCGGGCTCGTGCTTCTCCTGGGCGCCGGCGGGGCGGCGACGCCGCGGCCCGTGCGCCCCTCCGCCCCGGGCCCGCGCGACCCGGCGCTCACGGTGGGGACGCTCCCCAACGGGATGCGCTACTACCTGCGCCGGAACACCAGCCCCAAGCACCGCGTGGAGCTCCGGCTCGTCGTCAACGCCGGAAGCACGCTCGAGGATGACGACCAGCGCGGCTTCGCGCATTTCCTGGAGCACATGGCGTTCAACGGCACCACGCACTTCCCGCGCAACACGCTCATCGACTTCCTCGAGACGAGCGGGATGCGCTTCGGCGCCGACCTGAACGCGTACACCACGTCGGACGAGACGGTGTACATGCTCACGCTCCCGAGCGACGATCGTACGATTCTCGGGAAGGGACTCGACGTCCTCCAGGACTGGGCGAGTGGGGGGATCACGCTCGACTCGGCCGAAGTCGTGGCCGAGCGCGGGGTGATCATGGGCGAGTGGCGCATGCGCTCGCTCCTCGACACGGCCACCCAGAAGCTCAGGGCGCACTACGACACGCTCTTCTACGGGAGCTCGCGCTACCTCGATCGGCAGCCGATCGGGGACACGACACTGATCGAGCACGCGGAAGCAGGGCCGATCGAGCGGTTCTACCATGATTGGTATAGGCCGGACCTCATGGCGGTCGTCGTGGTGGGGGACTTCGACCAGGCGCAGATGGAGCGCGAGATCCGGCGCCGCTTCGGGGCGATCCCCGCGCCGCAGCACCCGCGTCCGCGCCCCGCGCCGACGCTCCGCGCGAGCCGCGAGCCGGTCGTGGATGTCTATCGCGGGAACGTGAACCCGGTGGTGGAAGTGCTGTGGCGGGCCCCGGCGGACCCGGCCGATGCGCGGGCCGCCGAGCGTCAGCGCCTCGTGCAGGAGCTCCTCGCGCAGGAGATGGAGGAGCGCTTGCTCCGCATCCGGGAGCACCCCTCGCGTCCGTACATCACCGCCGAGCTCGAAGGGGGGCGCATCGTCCGCCCGCTCGACGTCATGGGGTTCGAGCTCATCACCTGGCCGGACAGCCTGGAGCGCGGGCTGGCCACGGTGCTCGGGCAGCTCGAGCAGGTGGCGCGCTACGGCGTGCCCGCGGCGACGCTCGCCCACCGGAAGGCCGTGCTCCTCGCGCACCTCGAGCACGCCGCGGCGAGCGAGGGGGGGCGCTCCTCGGGGTCGTACGCCGATGCGTACGTCCAGCATTATCTCACTGGTGAGGGATCGCTGCTCTCCGCGCAGCAGGAGCTCGCGCTCGCGCGCGAGATCCTCCCCACGCTCACCCCGCGGGCCCTCGCCGAGGCCGCGCGCTTCTGGCGCGAGCCGGCGGGGCGGCTGGTGTTCATCCAGCTCCCCGAGCTCGCCCACGTGCGCCCGCCCACGCGCGAGAGCGTGCTCGCGCTCTTCGACTCCGTCGCGCGCGCGCCGCTCGCGCCCGACACGGCGCGCCGCACCGCCACCGTCCCGCTCCTGGCCACGCTCCCCACGCCGGGGAAGATCGTCCGCGAGAAGTACGATACCGCAGCCGGGATCACGGAGTGGACGCTCTCCAACGGCGCACGGGTGATCGTGAAGCCCACGCCGAACGATCCCGACGAGGTGCTGGTGCGTGCATGGAGCCCCGGCGGCTTCTCGGTGATGCCCGATTCCCTCTTCTTCACCCCGGGGCGCATGGTCGCCCGCGTGATGACCGATCTCGGAGGGCTCGGCTCCAGGAACCACGACGCGCTCGCGCAGCAGCTCTCCACCACCGGGCTCCAACGGATGACCGTGGACATCGGCTATGCCGATGAGTCCATCTCCCTCGCCGGCTCCCCCAGATCGCTGGAGACGCTCTTCCAACTGCTGCACCGGCAGTTCACCGCGCCCATGCTCGACTCCGCGACCCTGGTCGGCTGGCAGAGCCTCGCCAAGTATCGCGTGACCGGCTTCTCCCTCGACGATCAGTTCAACCAGATCTTCGCCAGGGGGAACCCGCGGCTGCTCCCGGTACAGACGCAGCTCGCCGAGCTGGCGACGGTGCCGCAGCTGATGGCCGCGTACCGCAACCGGTTCGGGAACGCCGGCGACTTCACCTTCATGCTCGTGGGCGCGGTGACCGCGAAGGAGGTGCGCCCGCTCGTGGAGCGCTACGTGGCGAGCCTGCCGAGCACGCCGGAGCGGGAGACGCCGAAGAAGGAAGACGTCGAGCCGTTCAGGCACCGGGTGAACACGATCTTGCCGGTGCTCCAGGTGCCGAAGGCGCAGACGCTCGTGGTGTTCGATGACACCTTCCCGGCCGCGCCCGATCGCTATCTGCTGGAGCGGCAGCGGCTCGGCGCGCTCGTCACGGTGTTGCAGGACCGCGTGCGCGTGCGGCTGCGCGAGGAGCTGGCGGGGACGTACAGCCCGTTCGTCACGAGCGAGACGTACGCGCTCCCGGATGAGCACTACCGCGTGCTCATCGCCTTCGATGCGGCGCCGGAACGGATGCACGAGTTGAACCGGGCGCTCATGAAGCTCCTCGACACGGTGCGCACCACGGAAGTGAGCGCGGCCGAGGCGGCGCGGGCGGCGACGATCCAGCGGCGGCAGCTCGAGACGCGGTTGCAGGAGAACGACTACTGGATGAACGCGATCGGGCAGTACACGCGGCTCGGGATCCCGCTCGACAAGATCCCGGCGCCGTACCCCGAGCAGGAGGTGACGCCGGCCGAGCTCGAGGCGGCCGCCAAGCGATATCTGCCGGACAATTCGTACATCCACGTCACGGCGATGCCGGAGGACAGCACGAGCTACACGAAGGCCGACAGCGCGGATGCTGACGCTTCCGTGAAGCTCACCAATCGGTAAGGAATGTACGGTCGGCCGGGACCGGCCGCCGGGCGGCGAACGACGGGGTGCTCCGATGGAGCACCCCGTTTGCTTCTCTCCCGCCTCCTCCCTGGCACGCGCCCATGTCCGCCCCCCGGAGCGCTGTTCCACACGTTCCGGCCCCGGCGATAGGGGTTCGGTCCGCTAGCTTCCGTCAGTACACGAACCCGCTCGATGGCGCAGCGCCGCGCCGATCGAGGACCGTCGTGGAGGAGCGTGTGGAATGCCGCACGAGTTGCTGGACGTGAACCGGCGATCGGGCGCCTCGCCCGGAGAGCCGTCATCCGAGGAGCTGCAACAGTGGATGGCGCGGATCCGAGGTGGGGACGCCGAGGCGCTGGAGGCGCTCTTTCGGGCGCTCTACGCCCCGCTCTGCGGGTTCGCGCGCACGCTCGTCAAATCCAGCTCGGCCGCGGAAGACGTCATCGAGGACACGTTCCTCAAGATCTGGACGTACCGTGAGCGGCTGCACGTGCGCGGATCGGTGAAGAGCTATCTCCTCACCATCGTCCGCAACACCGCGCTCGATCACCTCAGCCGGCGGCGCCTGGAGCTCCAGCGTACGCAGGCAATTCCCGCCGACCACCGGCTGCGCCGCACCGAGGTCCCCAACGATGCCGAGGAGCGCCTCCTCACCGAGGAGGTCAAGGCGCGGCTGCAGCGCGCGATCGACGCGCTCCCGCAGCGTACGCGGCAGACGTACGTGCTCTATTACCACCATCACATGAGCTACGCCGAGATCGCGCGCGCCATGGGCGTCTCGGTGCGGACCGTGGAGAACCAGTTGGCCCGCTCCATCCGCATCCTCTGGCATCGCCTGGAGGACCTGGTCCAATGAGCCGCGCCTCGCACGAACCGCGCGGGCGCGCGCGCCGCGCGCTCGCCAGACTCCTCCGCCGCCTGTGGCCGGGGCGGGGGGATGCGCTAGGGGTTTCGGAGCGCTCGCCCCGTCAGTGCGGGACCGATGATGCCACGGATGCTCCCATGGATGACCGAACCCCGTGGTCGCTCCTCGCCCGGTACGGCGGCGATGACCTCACGCCGGCCGAGTCCGCGCGGCTCGAGGCGTGGAGCGCCAACGATCCCGCCAACGCGCGCGTGGTCCGCGGCGTCCGCTGGATGGTGAGCGCGCTCCGCGAGCTGGACGACGCCAGGGCGATGGACGCCGTGTGGGATCGCGTGCGGAGCCGTCTGGACCACGACGCCCGCCCCGGGCCGACCGTCGTGCCGCTCCCCACGCGCGCGTCGCGCCCGGTGTTTCACGCGCTCGAGCGGCCGCGCTCGCGCGGCCAGGTGGGCGTGGGGATCGCGGCGGCGCTCGTGGTCGCGGCGGGGCTCTGGGC
>JADGGM010000190.1 GCA_019689955.1 Gemmatimonadaceae bacterium | reverse complement strand
CGAACGGTCGAGGAGCATCGCGAGCGCCCCGCCGGTCGCGGCCGCATGGCCGGCGCCAAGGGGCGCCACGGCGACCCCTTTCGCCGGCCGAGCGCGCGCCCCGACAGGGGCCGGGAGCAGCTCCGGCGACAGCTCCCCCGTCCCCGCCCCAGCGACCCGCACGTACCCGTCGCCACGGTCCCGCCACACTGCGCAATCCCGAGCGCCGAACCCTTCCCGCACCGCCTCCATAATGTCCGGCACCGCACCGGGCACGGCGCCCCGGCGCGCCAGGCGCGCCGCCAGATCCGCGATCACAGCGAGCGGCGCAGGGCGCCCGGAGCCGTTCGCGGCACTGCGTGGTCGCTCACGTGGCGGCAAGTGTCGTGGCTCCTGACCGATTCACGAGCAAGGTAACCTGTCCTTTGACGATCGGACAAGTTGACCGAAACAATCTCGGGACGCGATCGCCAGCGCTGGCCCGCGGCCGGCCTCGGCCGAAGCAACCGACGGCTCGGGCACGGTGAGGGACGAATCGTGCAGAGCGCTCGCCCCCTGCCAGCTCGGCACTATTGGGTCGATACGGGTGTCGATACGGCAGACTCCGGCGCTTCGCCGGCAAACAGAAACCGGTATGCGCGTTGCAAAACCGAACGCTGCGAGAGCACCAAACACGACTACCTCAACCACGGAGAGTCATATGGCGTATCGAAGCTCTGCAATCACCCCCTTCTTCGGGTCGACCTTCCCGGTCTTCAGCCTCCGGCGGGAGATCGACCGCCTGTTCGATGACCTCATGGCGAGCACGTCCGGGAGCCGCTGGATGCCGGCGGTCGATGTGCGCGAGGACGACAAGGAGCTGCTCATCGACGTCGAGGTTCCGGGGATCAAGCCGGAGGATCTGAACGTCAGCGTGGAGAACGGCGTGCTGTCGGTGAGCGGGGAGAAGCGCGCGGAGCGCAAGGAGGGCGAGGAGGGGCGCTACCACACGGTGGAGCGCACGTACGGGAGCTTCTTCCGGTCCTTCCAGCTCCCCAAGGGGGTCGATGAGTCGCAGATCAACGCGAACTACGACAACGGGGTGCTGACGATCTCGATCCCGAAGGCGGCGCTCCCGCAGCCGCGCCGGATCCAGATCGGCGGCGCCGAGAAACAGATCCAGGGGCAGACTGGGCGCGAGCAGGTCTCGGGGCGCACCACGACGCGTGCCGCCTCCGGCGAGCGCATGGCCGCCGCCGGGAGCGAGAGCACCGGGAACGCGGAGGAGCGCCGGTAACCGCACCGTGACACCCCGCACGTCCAACCAGCGCCCCTCCCCGGCCGCGACGGCCCGGGGAGGGGCGTTTCGGCGTCCCGCGGCCGATCGCGGTCATGCGGGGACGTCGATCGCCTCGCCGAGTGCGCACTCGTAGATCGCGTCATCCACGCGCGCGGTCACGTGCCCGGCGTCGATGAACACGTCCACGCGCCGTCCGCGCGCCTCCACCCCGGTCAACTCGGCGCGCTCGAGCCCGAACGGGAACGGGTCGATCGTGATCCCCTCCGCGTGAGGGCGCACCCCCATCACATGGGCGATGATGAGATCGGCCACCCACGACTGCTGGTGGTCGTCGATCCCGCGGTACGCGGACCCCTGGCCGGTGAGCGGGTTGTAGTGCTCGTAGCAGCTGGGGCGGGCGAGGTCGCCGTCCTCGAACATCATGCGCACGAAGCGGTGCACGAGCTGCGCGGTCCGCTCGCGGAACCGCGGCTCGTGCGCGGCGCTCCGGGCGAGCGCTTCGACCACCTGGCTGTTGGTGAGCGGCCAGGTGCGCCCGTTCCACGGGCGCCCTTCGCGCTTCCCTTTCCAGATCCCGGTGGCGCTGAAGCGGGGGTCGTCGCGCGCCATGGATGGGACGGGAAAGGGGGTCCAGAACTCGTCGGGGTCGAGGAGGTGCCGTTCGAGCCCCGGCAAGTGCTCGGCGCGCACGAGGTCCGTCGCGTACGGCGCGAAGCACGCGGCCGACTTCACCCCGGTCAGCGCGCCGGTGCCGGCGTCCACGTCGAAGAACATCTCCGCCGTGTCGTCCCACATGCGCGTGCGCACCGCCTCGGCGATCCGGTCCGCACGCGCGCTCCACTCCGCGGCGTCGGCCGCGGCGCCGGCGCGAGGTGCGATGCGGGCGAGGGTGCGCATCAGCGTGTACGCGTGCACGGTCGCCTCGACCCCCTTGAGCGGACGGCGATGCGTGCCCTCGCGCTCGCCCTCCGGCGGTGCGGCGACGTACGGCTGGCTCACCTCGGCGCGGCTCACGAGGTCGATCAGCCCCGTCCCCTCGCGGTCGCGCGCGGCGAGGAGCCAGCGCGCGTAGCGCGCGAGCGGCACGTAGACGCGGCGGAGAAACTCGTCGTCGGGCCAGACGACGTCGACGGCGTGGAGCGCGTCGCCCCAGTTCACGTGGCCGATCCCCGGCGGCTCGGCGCCGTCGACGAGCACGCTCGCCGGGAGGCTCCCGTCGCGGCGCTGCGCGGCGAGAAAGGTCGTGAGCACGCCGCGCGCGTAGTCGGGGGTGCGCAGCCACCGCAGCTCGCGCGCGTGGCACTGCGCCGCGAGCGCGGTGGGTTGGTGCAGGCTCCCCACCCCCTCGCACACAGTGGGCGCCGCGAAGCACCCGGTCCCCGGCGCCACGGCGTTGAGCCAGATGCCGTACCAGCGGTACCAGTAATAGTGCTCGAGGTAGGGATCGGAGCAGCGGAACTCGGGGACGCGGGCGAACAGCTCCTGCCACCGCCGCCGGCTCGCGCCCCCCAAGGTGGCCGCGGGGGCGGCCGCGGCGGGCGTCGCTACGTCGCGCGCCGGGGAGGACGCGGCGGGCTCGGCGCGCTGGAGCGCGGGGTCGGTGATGGCGAGGCGCATCGCGAACGCGGCGGCGGCGCCGTCGGGGCCGGCCTCGATGTGCCGGTGCACGGCGCCGTAGAACACACCCCCCGCGGACGGGTCGCCGAGCACCGCGGCGCGGGGGAGCCCCTGCCCCTCGCTCCCCCACTGCTCGACGAACGGCGTCTGCACCCAGTGCGGGTGCCCCACGGCGCCGTCGGCGAGCGCGACGCTCCAGCTCGTGGCCCCGCCCGCCGCGGCCAGCTCCGCGCGCACCGCGAGCGCGCGGCCGCGCTCGTCCCGCACGGTGCGCGCGAAGGCGAGCGCGCCGTTGTACTCGACCGAGGCCCCGTCGAGCGTCGCCGCGTCCTGCGCGGTCCAGGCGATGAGGTGGATGGGGGCCGCGCGCATCCCGTGCACGCGCCACTCGGAGGCGAACACCCCACCGGGCTGCACCGTGCGCACCTCGGTGGCGGTCATCCCGTTGGCCAGGCGGTACTCGACGGTGAGCTCCGCCGGCGTCCAGCGGCGCGAGCTCACGCGCAGCGCGATCTCCCGTCCGTCGCCGTCCAGCGCCGCCACCGTGAACACCGGGGCGAAGGCGCAGTGGTACAGCGTGGCCTCGTCCCAGAAGCCGGGGCGGTCGAGCCACGCCGGAGCCGGGGGCGCGAACAGGATCCCGTCGGCCGCCGACAGGTACCACTTGTCCGGGCGGGCGAGCAGCTCGAGCGGCTCGATCACCGACCGCCCCGGAAGAGCGGGTCGTGCACTAGCGATGTGACTGGATCTGCTCGAGCAGCTCGGCGTTCGACCGTTTCTGCCCGGCCACCGGCTCGATGTGCTTCCATGCGATGCGGCCGTCGCGGTTCACGAGGAAGTACGCACGCTTGGAGTAAAAGCGGTCCGGGTCCAGGACGCCGTACGCCCGCGAGATGTCACGTTTGAAGTCGCTCAGGAGGTCGACACGCATCTGGTGCTTGGCCTTGAACTCCTTGAGCGAGGGGACGGCATCCACGCTGATCGGGAGCACCGCCACGTCGCGCGACGCGAACTGATCGAAGTCGGTGCTGAAGTCGCACAGCTCCGCGGTGCACGTGCTCGTGAAGGCGAGCGGGAAGAAGGCGAGGAGCACCTGCTTGGTGCCGCGGAACGACGACAGCGTCACGGGGTGGCCGGCGGTGGAGTCGGCCGTGAAATCGGGCGCGACGTCGCCCACCGCGGGCTCGCGCTCGACAGCGGAGGTGGTCATGATTCGAATCTGGCTCGGTCGTGGAGTGTGGAGCGAACGCCGGAAGCTACGGAACGCGCCGGGGGGTGGGCAAGCGGTGGCGGGGGAGTGCCCCGACGCTCACCGCTCGGACTCGTCCGGCTCCCGGCGCCCGGTCTTGGGGGCGGAGCGCATGAGGTCCTCCGCGGCGAGGAGGCTGCGCGAGAGGTCGGCCATGGTCATGTTCCGGCTCTGGCTCGTGCGCTGCAGCACTTTGTACGCGGCGCTCTCGGAGATCCCCTCGCGGTCCATGAGGATCCCCTTGGCGCGCTCGATCACCTTGCGGTCGTCGAGGCGCTTGCGCAGGTCCTCGCTCTCCTGGCGCTGCTCGAGCCACTCCTGGTGCCGCGCCTCGGCGATGGCGATGGCGGCGCTGAGCTGGGCCGCGGTCACCGGCTTGACGAGGTAGTGGTATACCGGGGCTCCGGCCGCGCGCGCCACCGTCTCGGCGTCGCTGTACGCCGTCACGATGATGATCGGCACGGGGCGCTCGGCGTGGATCTGCTCTGCGGCGTCGAGCCCCGACAGGTGCGGCATGCGCACATCGAGGATGACGAGATCGGGGCTCAGCGTGCGGGCCATCGAGACGGCGGTCGCCCCGTCCCCCGCAATGCCGATGACGCTGTGTCCCAACGACCGCAGGTCCTGCTCCAGACCGAGCGCGGTAACGCTTTCATCCTCTCCGATCAGGATGCGCAGCGAACGAGATGGCACGGGAGGCTCCCACGAAGCATCTTGTTGAGGTGCGGCCAACGCCTGCAAGAGGCGGACCCCTCCCCCGCAGGGGAATGTTTTCTGCCGGTCATTTTGCGCCCATACCCCGAGTCGCGCCATGCCCTCCAAGACCCGTATCGTGATCGCCAGCAAGGGGCCGGCGGCTCGACTGCGGCGTGCGTTCGCGCGCGCCGGCCACCACGCCGAGGTGGTGCCGCTCGCCCGCGTGGTCGACGCCGTGCAGGATGGGGTGGAAGCGGTGGTGATCATGGCGCCGCGTGCCGCGGTGCTCGCGGCAGCGCGCCGTCTCAAGACGCGCTTTCAGATGCCCCTCCTCCCGGTCGTCGCGCTCGTCGCGCGCCCCGCCCGTTTACCGGAGCAAGCGGGCCCGGATGCCTGGATCCCGTCGACCACGCGTCCGAGCACGGTGGTGGAGCGGGTGGAGGAGCTAGTGCGCATACGCGGGGCCGAGCGTGAGATGGTGCGGCTGAGCGCGACGCTCGCCGAGCTCGCCGCGGAGAACGGGCGCCTGTACGACCGCGCGCGGCGTGACGCCGAGGCGACGGCGCTCCTCCTCCGCGAGCTGCAGCATCGGGTGCGGAACAACCTGGCGGCGATCCAGGCGCTGCTCGTCCTAGAGCGCCACCGCACCCCGGCCCGCCCGCTGGCGGAAGCGCTCGACGTGGCGATCGCGCGGCTCCGGAGCATGGCGGCGCTCCAGGATTCCTTCCGCCCCGACGCGACGGCGGTCGATCTCGCCGCGCTCGCCCAGGCCGTGGCGCGCGGCGCGCTCGACGTGTTCGGTGCGACGGAGAAGGTGCGCTGCGAGGTGACGGGGAGCTGCACGATCGCGTCCCCGCGCGCGGGGGCGGTGGCGATCGTCCTCAACGAGCTGATCACCAACGCGCTCAAGCACGCGCACGCGTCGACGATCGGCGTCTCCATCCGGGCGAGCGATGGCGCGGGGACGACGGAGCTGGTGGTGTTCGACGACGGCATCGGTATCCCTGCCCAGCCCGCGCCGGGGAGCGGTCTCATGATCGTCCGCGCGGTGGTGCGCAACGAGCTCGCCGGCACGCTGGCCTTTCTCCCGAGCGAGCGTGGGACGCGGGTGAGCATCACGATCCCGACCGCGGCGCGCGAGCGCGCTCATGGTGCCGCGGTGGGGGCGTCGGCCCCCGGCGCCTGAGCCATCGCGTCGGTCGGCGGCGGGGTGGCGACGAGCACCGCCGTGACCGCGAGGACGACGGCCCCCATGACCAGCTCGGCCACGGCCGAGCGCCGCAGGCGGTGGGCCGCTCCCGTGTCGCCGAGCGAAGGGCGCAGGAGCCGCCAGTTGACGGCGCCGAGCAGTGCGACGGCGGCGACGACCGCGAGCTTGATGAGCAGCACCTTCCCGTACGCGCTCCCCCGGAGCGCGGCGAGCGTCCCCAGGTGCACCCATGCGCCGAGCACGCCGGTGATCGCCACGAGCGCCGCGCAGCTGAGGGCGATCGGCGAGAAGACGTTCACGAAGTCGGCGACCGCGCGCCCGCGGTCCGCGGCGCTCGCACCGGGCTGGCGCAGCGCGAGCGGGATCCCGACCCCGACCACGACGAGGAGCGTCCCGAGCCACCCCCCGGCGCCGAGGATGTGCACCGCGTCGGCAGCGACGGCCACGGCCGGGTGGCGCGGCACGTCGAC
>JADGGM010000189.1 GCA_019689955.1 Gemmatimonadaceae bacterium | reverse complement strand
CCCATCGCCCCCGTCGCCCCCGTCCGCGGGCTCGGCGAGGCGGCCGTCGACGGGGAGCACAACGGCGTAGTCGGCCTCGCGGGTGGAGCGCTGGCTGACGATGTCGAAGTACCGGAGCGAGGTGATCTCGTCGCCCCAGAACTCGAGCCGCACGGGGTTCGCCATCCCGAAGCTGTAGATGTCGAAGATCCCGCCGCGCACACTGAACTGCGCGACGTCTTCCACGAGCGTCACGCGCTCGAACCCCACGGCCTCGAGGTGGGCGGCGAGGTCTTCGGGGCGGCGCACGTCCCCCACGCGGAGCTCGACGCGCGCGCTCTGCACGGCGCGCGGAAGGCGCGTGCGTTCGAGGACGGCGCGCGCGGTGGTGATGAGCGTGTGCACTTCCCCGCGCGCCAGGCGCGCCATGGTCTCCACGCGCTCCCCGGCCACCTCCAGGTGCGGTTCCGCCTCGCCGAACCCTTCGCGCGGCGGGTAGAGCGCGACGCCGGTGTCGTCGGCGAGGGCGCCGAGGTCGGCGAGCCAGCGCTCGGCGTCGGGGACGGTCTCGGCGATCACGACGAAGAAGCGCGCGGGGGCGAGGCGGCGCACGAGCGCGGCGCACAGCGTGGCGTCGCTCGAGCCGGCGAGCCCGCCGATCGTGCGGCGCTCGCCGGGCGCGGGGAGGGTGTTCACGAGGCGCGCGAAGGCGGGGAGCGCCTCCAGCGCGTCGAGCAGTTGCGGGAGCGGCACTAGGCCGCCCTCCGCGCGCCGCCGCCGGCGAGCACCGATTCCGCGAGCAACGTCGCGAGCGCGACGAGGAGCAACGGGACGACGATCGGGCGCTGCGGCGCGGAGGCGAAGACGCGCGCGGTGAGCGCGGTGCTGTCGTCGAGCACCTGCACGCCACGCGCGCGGATGCGTGCGGCGAGCGCGGTGGCGGGGAGGCGCCGCAGGTCCGACTCCGCGGGTTCGGCGTTGACGACGAGCGCGCCCATGCGCGCGCCGCCGCGGAGGAAGAAGTACGCGCCCGGCCGCTCCGGCGCGGTGAGGGAATCGGCGGTGAGCGCGAGGCGCTGCCCGCCGGGGAGCTCGAGCGCGTCGGCGCCGCGCGGGCGGCGCACGGTGGCGCCGGGCGTGGCGGCGATCATTGCGCCGGGGTCGGCGCCGAGCCGCTGCGAGAGCACGTCGCCGAGCCAGGGGACGAACGCGGCACGCACGGGGAAGGTCGTGGCCTCGGGGGTGAGGGGTGAGGCGATGAGCACGTAGCGCGGGCCGGCGACGATCCACGGCTCGCCGGCCGCGGTGGCGAGCGTGTCGCTCCCCTCGCCGGGGCGCGCGGTGAGCGGATAGCGGAGCGACGCGCTCACGCCATCGAGCCCACTCGCGCCGCTCCCCTGCCCCGTCGGGCGCACGAGGCTCTCCCCGCGCCTGGGAGCGCCGAGGCGCCACGGCACGCCGAGCCGCTCGAGCGCGCGATTCGCCGCGCCCACGCGCACCGGGTCCGCCGGGGCGACGAGGAGCGCGGGGAGCGTGGTGGCCTCGTCGGCCGGCACCACGGCGACTTCGTTCCCCACGGTGGCGCGCTCGGCCTGCACGAGCGCGTCGACGGCGCTCGGGGCGAAGAGGCCGAGCGTGGGGGAGACGTGCACCGCGGGCGCCGCGCCGATCCAGACGGCGAAGTGGCGCACATCGTCCCCGCGCAGCTCGTCGGGCTCGAGCTCCACGGTGCCGGCGGTCCACCCGCGCTCGCTCGGCGCAGCGCGCACCAGGATCTCCTCGTCGCGCGCCGCGGTGCCGCGGGCGAGGGTGCGCCCGTCGAGGGTGATGCGGTACGTCGCCGAGTCGGGGGTGAGCACGCGCGCCTCGATCGCGCCGCGCGGGGTCCAGCGGAGCGGGGCGGCGGTGGCCGCCGTGACCGCGCGGTTCACCGGCGGCGCGCCCGCGGGGTGATAGACCAGCACGTGGATCCCGCTCAGCGACACCGGCTCGCGCCAGCTCGTGGCCTGGCCGTCGGTGAGGATCGCCATCTCGCGCTGGCGGAGGCTCGCGCTCCCCACGAGCGAGGCGGCGCGCGCGACCGCGTCGGGGAGGTTCCCCGCCCCGGCGAGCGGCTCGGCGCGCTCGATCGCGTCGAGCACCGCGCCCCGCGACCCGCCCTGCACCACGCCGTCCGCGGTCACGAGCCACACGCGGTCCCCGGCGTCGGCGCGGCGCACCACGGCGCGGGCGCGCGCGCGGAGCCCGTCGAGCACCGGGCGCCCGCCGACGATCGCGGAGGTGCTGAGCGAGTTGTCGAGCACGACCGCGAGCGCCGTGGGCGCGTGCCCCGCGCCGGCCACGCGCATCACCGGGCGCGCCGCGGCCGCGGCGATGAGAACGATCGCGGCGATGCGGAGGAGCATGAGCAACAGGTTCCGCAGCCGGAGCTTGCGGCTGTGCTCCCGCTCGGCGCGCGCGAGGTAGCGCACCGCGGGGAACTCCACGCGCGTCCCGATCCGGCGGCGCAACAGGTGGAGGAAGAGCGGGACCGCGGCCGCTCCGGCCGCGAGGAGCCAGAGCGGAGAGAGAAAGTCGATCACGGGAGCCGCTGCCTCACCGCGAACGCCCGGCGCAACGGCACGCCGAACGGCGCGTCGGTGGTGATCGTCTCGTACACCGCCCCCGCGGCGGCGAGCGACGAGCGCCACTCGCGCAGCGCTTCCTCCACGGTGGCGCGGTACGCGGTGCGCACGTCGGCCACCGTGGCCGGCACCGCGACCTCGGTCTCCGGGTCGACGAACACGGCGTCGCTCGTCACCGCCAGCTCACGTTCGGCGGGATCGAGGATGTGGAGCACGGCCACGTGGTGGCCGGCCACGCGGAGCGCGCGCACGCGGCGGAGCACGTCCTCGGGGTCCATGAGCAGGTCGGAGATGAGCACCACCATCCCGCGCCGCGGGATGAGCCGTCCCGCCTGCTCCAGCGCCGCCGGCGCGTGCGACGCGCGCCCCGCGCCGGGATCGCCGAGCGCCGCGACGATGCGCTGCCAGTGGCCGGAGCGCACGCGCGGGGGGAGCGAGGTGCGCACCGACTCGTCGAAGCGGATGAGCCCCACCGCGTCGCGCTGGCGCAGGAAGAGGAGCGCGAGCGCCGCGGTGAGGCGTTCGGCGTAGGCGAGCTTGGTGAGACGCGATGCGTCGCCGCGCCAGGCCATGGAGCGGCTCACGTCGAGCACGAGCGTGGCGCGCAGGTTGGTCTCTTCCTCGTACTGCTTCACCACCCACTTGTCGGCGCGCGCCGCGATCTTCCAGTCGACGTAGCGCAGCTCGTCCCCGGGCTGGTACGGGCGGTGCTCGGCGAACTCCACCGAGAACCCCCTGCGCGGGGACCGGTGCAGCCCGGTGAGAAACCCGTCCACCACCCACCGCGCGATCACCTCGATGCGGCCGAGCGCCGCGATGATCGCAGGGTCGAGCAGATCGGCGCGCGTCGCGCGTTCGGTGTCCATGGCGAGCCGCGAAAGCTAGACGAGGGGGACGACGAGGTCAAAGGGTGAGCCCGCCGCCACACGGCGGCGGGCCACTCTGGATGATACCCCCGCGGGTCACCGGAACACAGCGGGCGCGCACCGCGCCGCAGACGCTACGGCGCCGTAGCGGCCGCGGCGATCGCGGGACCGTAGAAGATCCCGTTGAAGAGGAACGGGAACGTCCCGTGCGGCTGCCCGCGGAAGGTGATCTCCGGCCCGAAGAGGAAGAGCTTCCCCTTCCCCACCGTCGCATCGATCACCGCGACGCTCTGGTCGAGCGCCTGCTGCCCCCACGCCCACCCGCTGCGGAGCGGCGTCGGCGAGTCGAACCAGGCCACGCGGCGCACCGTGCTCGCTGCGTCCTCCGTGAGATGGAACGCCGGGCTGTGGTCGAAGAACACCGCCACGCTGTCGGGGATCCCGTACGCGAGCGGGTCGCGCGGGTCCACGGCCGCCTCGAGCACCGAGCCCGGGATGTAGAACTCCTCGCGCGTGAGCGGCTTCTGCGTCCCCGGCTTCACGAGCGCGTCCGTCATGGGGAGCCCGAGGAGGAGCCCGAGGTTCGTCGAGCTGCCGATAGCGAGGATTGTCCCGCCCCCCTCGAGGAAGGTCCGGAGCTGCGGCACCGTCTTCGCCACCGTCACCTCTCCCAGACGCGCGCGGTACTCCTCGGGGACTTCGTCGGGGCGCGGCATGCGGCTGTACGGGCTGCGCGGGCGGCCGTCCCGGAGCGGGATCGCGCCGTCGGGGAAGACGAGCACGTCGAACCGGCTCCGGAGCTGCCCGGCGTCGAGCGCCGGCGGGTAGACCACCTCGTACGGGACCTCGTACTGATCGAACAGCCAGCGGATCCACCCCGAGGGGATCGACCCGCCGTACTCATCCCACAGCCCCACGCGCGCGCGGCGCAGCGCGAGCATCGGGACCGAGGGCGCGCTGGGCGCGGCATCGAAGGAGACACCGAGCTGCGCGGCCGCGCGCTCCACGATCGCCTGCGACGACGCGGTGCGCGGGATATAGATCGTCCCCTCGGGGTACGTGGTCCCGCCCACCGTGAGCGGCTGGCGGAGCCAGTAGACGGCGGCGCGCGCCGCGAGGAGGCGGTTCACGACGATGACCCCGTTGTTCACGGCGTGGCTCACCAACCACCCCGCCGCGCTCCCCGCGCCCGCCACGCGCCCGGGCGGGGGCACCACCGTGTCGGTCACCTCGGCGAACGGGCCGGTGACGTCGTCGAGGAGGCGCACCACCTGGATCCCCATCTGGAGCGCCGGCGTCCACCCCGTGATGTCGTACGGCGGCTTGGGCGGACCGCCGGGGTATGCGAAGTCGTTCGGGTGGTCCTGCGGCTCGAACATGTCGAGCACGTGCGGGCGGAACGCCTGCGCCGTCTTCACCACGTACGAGCCCGCGGGGTAGCGCACCCCGTTCGCCGTGAACGGCGCCGTCGCGCGCTCCACGGCGACCCCGCCCTTGATGAGAATGTTCACGAACTTCGTCGCGCGCGGGAAGTCGGGCTGGTTCGCCGGGATGATGTAGACGCGCGGATCGCGCTTGGCGGGATCGTGGAGGAGCGCGTAGTACCTCTCCGGCACCGGGCCGCCGAAGGGACGCATGTTGGCCTCGAACGCGTCGCTCTCCGTCTCCCGCGCACCCGCCCCGCGCTCGCGCGCCACGGCGGCCCGGAGCGAGTCGATCATCCGCGGCGTGACGGTCCAGTGGTCGCGGCTCCCGCGCTCGATCGCGTTGCGCCCCATCTGGTAGATGTTGTACAGCAGGTGCTCACGGTAGCGCGACGCGAGGTCGAGCACGGCCCAGTTGGCGTTCAGCTCGTACGCCATCGACTGCGCGAAGTGCCACGTCTGCTGCGGCGCGATCGGCGCCGGGAGATCGCCGCGCGGGAGCTGGTTGGCGGGGACGAGCGGGATCCGGATCGGCGTCGGGTTCCCCACCGCCTCGGTGAGCAGCCCGATCATGTTGTGGAAGTACGGCATGGTCCGGAGCCCGCCGTTCCACCACGTCGAGTAGTTCGCCCCCGAGCGCATGGTGAAGCCGCGCAGGTCGTGCTCGAGGAAGCGCGTGTGCATCGCCGCCCCCACCAGGTCGAGCTCCATGGGGACGAGCGGGTCGAAGTTGTAGTTGAACGGGTCGCGGAAGGGGGGCGTGAAGATCACCGTCCCCTCGGGCCCCGTCTGGTGGTGGTTGTAGACGATGAGCGGGTACCACTCGCGGTACATGAGCCGGTTCATGGCCTCCGTCTCGGGCTGGTTGGCCATGAAGAAGTCGCGGTTGTTGTCGTGCCCCACGTACTTCTGGTAGAGCCGCGGGATCCCGCTGGTGGAGCGCTGGAGGGTGTCGGGGTTGCGGTTGTACCAGTTGGAGACGAGCTCCATCCCGTCGGGGTTGGCGAGGACGCAGAGGACGATGTCGTCACGCAGCCATCGCATGACCTCGGGATCGGTGCGGCTCACGAGCTCGTAGACGGTCTCGATGAGCTGCTGCGCGCCGAGCACCTCGGTCGCGTGCAGCCCGCCGTCGATCCAGACGACCGCTTTCCCTTCGCGCGCGAGCGCATGCGCCTCCGCGTCGGTGAGCCCCTTGGCGAGCGCGAGGCGCTGAGCGATCCGGCGGTAGTGCTCCAGCCGCCGCTGGTTCTCGGGCGACGTGATGATCGCCGCGAGCATCGGGCGCCCCTCGGCCGTGGTCCCGAAGCGGATGAGCTTCATGCGGTCCGACTGCTTGGCGAGCTTGGTCCAGTACGCTTGGAGCTGCGTGTAGTTGACCAGGTGGTAGTCCGCCCCGATCGGGAAGCCGAACTCCTGCGTGGGCGAGGTGATGCCGCGCACCGTCGCCGCACGCGGCGCCGGACGGGGAGGAGCCGCGGTCGACTGCGCCGGCAGGGAGGAGGGGGCGGCACTCACGACGCCGAGCAGCAGTGCCACCATCGACAGCACCAGGGGAGTGCGCTGGACAGGGCTCAAATCGGTAGCCTCGCGTGATGGGGGGGGAGGGC
>JADGGM010000188.1 GCA_019689955.1 Gemmatimonadaceae bacterium | reverse complement strand
TGGGGAGCGTCTTTTGTGTATAATTGAAAGCTTGTGGACCGAGTCGCGGAAACCCTGTGCGGGCGGAGCGCAATCGGGCTCCGTTTGGGGGGAGGGTAGGGGCTTTCGCTGATTGAACGGGGCTCGCGGCCGGATGTAAGTTGCATCAACGGGATCGACGTCCGCCGGCGGCGCCATCCGCCGCCCGAAGCAGGGCGCGCCCCTCTTACCTGCGAGAGGACGCATGGCAGACTCGACGCACGGCCTGGCCTCGGAGAAGGAAGCCCGCGACGTTGCCGAAGCAGCGCGCGAGAGCGAGTGGGCGGAGCCCAGCTTCCTTCGTGAGCTCTTTCTCGGGCGCTTCCGCCTCGACCTGATCCACCCCTTCCCGCCCGACGATCCCGACGAAGACGCGCGCGCCAAGCCCTTCCTCGACAAGCTGCGCGCCTTCCTCGAGCGCGTCGACTCCGACGAGATCGACCGCACCGGGGAGATCCCGGAGCCGCTCGTCCAGGAGCTGCGCGACATGGGGGCGTTCGGGATCAAGATCCCGCGCGAGTACGGCGGGCTCGGCCTCTCCCAGCGCAGCTACGTGCGCGCGATGGGGATGGTCACCTCCAAAGACGGCTCGCTCACTGCGCTCCTCTCCGCCCACCAGTCCATCGGGCTCCCGCAGCCGCTCAAGCTGTTCGGGACCGAGGAGCAGAAAAAGAAATACTTCCCCCGCCTCGCCCGCGGCGCCATCTCCGCGTTCGCCCTCACCGAAGTCGACGCGGGGAGCGACCCGGCGAACATGCGCACCACCGCCACACCGTCCGAGGATGGCTCGCACTTCATCCTCAACGGGACGAAGCTCTGGTGCACGAACGGCACGCGCGCCGAGTTGATGGTCGTGATGGCGCGGACGCCGGACGCGATCGTGAACGGGAAGGCGAAGAAGCAGATCACCGCGTTCATCGTCGAAACGAACTGGCCCGGGGTGGAGGTCGTGCACCGGTGCCGCTTCATGGGGCTCAAGGCGATCGAGAACGGGATGATCCGCTTCACCAACGTGAAGGTGCCGCGCGAGAACATCCTGTGGGCGGAAGGGAAGGGGCTCAAGCTCGCCCTCGTGACGCTCAACACCGGGCGGCTCACGCTCCCGGCGAGTGCGGCGTACGGTGCCAAGCAGATGGTGCGTGTGGCGCGCGAGTGGGCGAGCGCGCGGGTGCAGTGGGGGCAGCCGATCGGGAAGCACGAGGCGATCGCGCAGAAGATCGCGAAGATGGCGGCCAACACCTTCGCCATGGAGTCGATCGCCGAGCTGGCGAGCGCGATGGCGGACCGCGGCGGGTACGACATCCGCCTCGAGGCGGCGATCGCGAAGATGTGGAACACCGAGGCGGGGTGGCGGATCGTCGACGACACGCTGCAGATCCGCGGCGGGCGCGGCTACGAGACGGCCGACTCGCTCCGCGCGCGCGGGGAGGCGCCGATCCCGGTGGAGCGCGCGATGCGCGATTTCCGCATCAACCTGATCTTCGAGGGGTCCTCGGAGATCATGCGGCTCTTCATTGCCCGCGAGGCGGTCGACTTCCACTTCAAGACGGCGTTCAACGTCGTGAACCCGGAGGCGACGCGCGCCGAGCGGATGGCGGCGCTCGCGCGCTCGGCGCGCTTCTATCCCGTCTGGTATACCACGCGGTGGATCGGGAGCTTGCGGTCGTACGGCGAGTTCGGGAAGCTCGCCGGGCATCTGCGGTACATCGAGCGGACCACGCGCAAGCTCGGGCGCGCGATCTTCCATGCCATGGTGCGACTCGGGCCCAAGCTCGAGCGGCGGCAGATGGTGCTCTTCCGCGCCGTCGACGTCGGCGCCGAGCTGTTCGCCATGGCGGCGACCTGCTCGCGCGCGCTCATGCTCGCCAGGGCGGGCGACGCGAACGCCATGGACCTCGCCGACGTCTTCTGCCGCGAAGCGCGGCTGCGGATCGCCGACCACTTCCGCAACCTGTTCGGCCCGAACGACGGCTCCCTGTACCGCATCGCCCAGCGGGTGCTCGCGGGGGAATACGCGTGGCTCGAGGCCGGGATCGTCAGCGGACTGTCAGCGGTGACGGCGCCCGCCGCGGCGGAGCGCGGGGGGCCATCGCGCCCGGAGCCGGCGGTCGCGAGCAAGTAGCGCGGCCGCGGGGGCGTGCGTGCGACGGGGCCGGCGGCGCAGTCGCGCTGCCGGCCCCGCTCGTATGTGGTACCTCGACCCCGCGCCGTCAGGTCACCGCGGAGGCGGTGTATCCCTCGTCGTTGATGGCGTCGATGATCTGTTCGGGGGTGGTCTTCGCCGGGTCGTAGAGGACACTGGCGCTCCCCATGGTGACCGTCTCGACCGTCACCCCCGGCGTGCGGTCGAGCGCGCCGCGGACCGCGTTCAGGCAATGGCCGCAGCTCATCCCCTCGATGGAGAGCTTCAGCGAGTTGGGCATGGGTGCTCCTGCTCCGTAGTAGGGACCATGGCGCAAGCTATCACGCGCCGTGGCCGCCGGGCAGGGGCGGTCGGACCCTCGCCGGGCGCCGGGTCCGCGAGGGCGCGGCTAACCCGCGCCGAGTCCGAGCAGGTGGCGGGCGACGTTGAAGTAGATCACGATCCCCGCCACGTCCACGAACGACGCCACGAACGGGGAGGACGCGATCGCGGGATCGAACCCCAGGCGCGTGAGGAGGAGCGGGAGGAGCGCGCCCACGAGCGTCCCGGTGAGCACCACGAAGAGGAGCGTGAGCCCGACCACGGCCGCGATGTGCGAGCCGTTCCCCCACATGAGCGCGCGGACGAGCCCGATCGCGCCGAGGAACGCGCCGAGCGCGATCCCCTGCCCCAGCTCGCGGATGATCACGCGCCAGGTATCGCGGAGCCGCACGTCCCCCACCGCCAGCGCGCGCGTGATGAGCGTCGCCGACTGCGACCCGGAGTTCCCGCCCGAGCTGATGATCAGCGGCACGAAGAACATGAGCGCGATCGCGCTCTCCAGCGTCGCCTGGTAGTGGCGGAGCGCGGTGCCCGTGAACATCTCCTCGACGAAGAGCAGGATGAGCCACCCGCCGCGTTTGCGCGCGATGTTCCAGAAGCTGGCCGCGAAGTACGGCTCCTCGAGCGGCTGCACCGCGCCCAACCGCTGTACCTCTTCCGTCTGCTCCTCGACGATCGCATCGATCACGTCGTCGACCGTGACCACGCCGATGATGCGGCCCATCTCATCGACCACGGGGACCGCGACGAGGTCGTACTTCGTGGTCACGCGTGCCACCTCTTCGCGGTCCGCGGTGGCCGGGACGGTGATGACGTCGGTCCACGCGAGGTCCTCGATGCGCGCCCCCTCCGGTGCGGCGAGCAGCTCGCGGAGGGAGAGCACCCCGCGCACGCGCCCCGCGGGATCGGTGGCGTAGATGCTGTAGACCGCTTCGCGGCGCCCGCTCCGCGCCACGGTGCGCACGACGTTGAGCGCGTCTTCCACGCGCATGGACTGCGGCACGGAGACGAACTCCGTGGTCATCAGCCCGCCGGCGGAGTCGGGCGCATAGGCGAGGAGGCGCTCCGTCTCCCCGCGCGCCTCGCGCGGGAGGTCGGAGAGGATGTCGTCCGCGTGCTCCTCCTCCAGCTCCTCGAGGACATCGGCGCGGTCGTCGGGGGTCATCTCCGACATGAGCGCCGCGGCCTGCTCGCTCGGCATCGTCTCCAGCACCTCGGTCCGGAGCTCCTCGCTCAGGTACTCGAGGACGTCGGCGGCGCGCGCGGGGGGGAGCGCGGCGAGGAGCGCGCGCACGTCGTCCGGTTCGAGCGTCTCGGCGACGTCCGCGAGGTTGGCCGGGTGCATCTCCTCCGTCTCCGCGCTGAGATCGGCCGGCGACTCCTTGAGCAGGGCCAGGATGTCCGGTCCGATCAGCGCGGCGACGGGGTGATCTTCCTTCCGCTGCGGTGGCGTCATCTGAACGGTCCTCGAGGCTCGGCGATTCTCGGAGGGCGACGGGCGCGTGTGCCGCGTGCGGGTGCGGGTCCGGCGCGGCGCGTCAAGTTACCGGGGCACCTCGCCTCGTACAAGCGGCCCGCGCGTGCTCGTTCGCGGCGCCGCTAGAGGAGCGGCAGGGCCCGCCGCTCCTCTCGGCTCTCGACCACCTCATATCCGGCGACCGCGACGGCCGCGGCGAGCGCGTCGGCCGTCGCGCGCCCATCGTGCTCGATCCGCGCGCGCCCGACCGCCACCTCCGCGCGCACGATCCCCTCCACCGCGGCGAGCGCCGTGTACACGGCGCGCACGCAGTGCACCGTGCGCATCCCGCCGATGGTGAGCGTGGTGACGATCATGCGACGAGTCGAGGGAGACGCCGAAGTATAGCGCGCTCCGGCGGCGCCACGGAGGCGCGTTTGACTTTCCCGCCCCCGCGGGACGATCTTCCGTCTCCCTTCACACGCTCCGCATGACAGCGATCTCCTTTCTCGGTCTCGGCGCCATTGGGGCGCCGATGGCGCGGCACTTCACCGCGCCCGCGTTCGAGCTCACGGTGTGGAACCGCACGCGCGCCCGGGCCGACGCGTTCGCGCGCGGCACCCCGGCGCGGGTGGCCGCCACGCCGGCCGACGCCGCGCGCGGCGCCGCGTTCGTGATCACCTGCCTCCCCACCTCACGCGAGGTGGAAGCGCTCCTCGACGGCCCCGACGGGCTCCTCGCCGGGCTCGCCCGCGGGACCACGCTCATCGATTGCACCTCGGGCGACCCGGCGACGTCGCGGCGGATCGCCGCGCGCCTGGCCGAGCACGGCGTGGACTTCATGGACGCGCCGGTGAGCGGCGGGGTGAGCGGCGCGGAACAGGGGACGCTCACCGTGATGTGCGGCGGCGACGCGGAGGTGTTCGCGCGCATCCGCCCGGTGATCGACGCGTTCGGGGAGAAGCTCGTCCACTGCGGCCCCGTGGGCGCGGGGCACGCGCTCAAGTCGGTAAACAACGCGCTGCTCGCGGTCCACGTCTGGTCCACCGCCGAAGGGCTCGCCGCGCTCGCCAGGGCAGGCGTCTCCCCCGCCGTCGCGCTCGAAGTGATCAACGCCTCGAGCGGGCGCAGCAACACCTCGCAGAACCTCTTCCCCGAGCGCGTGCTCACCCGCGCCTTCCCGCGCACCTTCCGGCTCGCGCTGCTCGACAAGGACGTCGGGATCGCCGCCCAGGTAGCGCGCGAGGGGCGGGTCCCCTCCCCCCTCCTCCAGCTCACCAGCGAGCTCTTCGGCATCGCCCACCGCGCGCTGGGGGAGGAGGCGGATCACGTCGAGGCGGTCCGGCTCATCGAGCAGTGGGCCGGCGTGGAGCTCGGCTGAGGGACCGCGCGCACCCCGCGGCTATCCGCGCGTCGTGACGCTGTCGCCGGCGACGCGGTTCCGCGTCTCGGTCGCGGGGAGCGCACCGCCGCCGGCGCGCTTCTTCCGCGACACGGTGGTCTTCTCCAGCGCGGGGAGGAACGTGTCGTAGAGCGACCCCGGGTGCCACAGCGTCCACCCGTCGTAGCCGGCGTCGTACACCGCGCGCTTCTGCTCCTCGATCTCGTGCGCCGTGTAGTGCGGCTGGCCGAGGGTGAAGGCCTGGAGCCACGGACGCACGTGCTCCGGCTTCGCGATCCCGAGCTTCTGGTCGCGCTCGCGCGCACGGCGGATGGCCACGTCGACCACGCGGTACGGCTCCGCGTTGGGGCGCGCGATCCCGAACGAGCCGCGCGGATAGTGCGACGGGTACACCATCGGGAGGAGCACGTCCGTCACCGGCGCGAGCTGCTCCCACTCCTGCCCCACCTCGAGCGCGCCCGGCACGGTGGTCACGAGCCCGAAGATGTCCGCCGTGCAGCGCGCGCCCAGCTTGTGCAGCCGCGGGCACGCCTCGCGGAAGAACGCCGCGAGCGCCTGCGGCTTGCTCACCCCCTTCGCGTCGCGGAAGACTTGCGGCGGCAGGCTCCGGTACGGCTCGGGGAAGCGGATGTAATCGAACTGGATCTCCGGGAAGCCCAGGCGTGCCATGTCCTCGGCCACGCGGATGTTGTACTCCCAGATCGTGCGGTCGTACGGATCGACCCAGGTGAGCCCCTTCTTGTCGCGCCACGGCGTGCCGTCGGGCTTGCGGATCACGTGGTCCGGGTTGAGCCGCGCCGCCACCGAGTCCTTGAACACGACGATGCGCGCGATCGGCAGGATGTGGTGCGCCTTCAACGTGTCGACGAGCGCGCGGAGGTGCGGGATGCGCCCCGTGTTCCCCGCGTTGCGGGCGACCATGGGGTCCGGGGAATCGTAGTTCAGCCCGAACTCGTCCTTCACGTCGATCACGAGCGCGTTGATCTCCGTGGAGTCCGCGATCGCGATGAGGTGCTGCATCCGCTTGGGGCTCTGCGCCGCGAACCGGTTCACGTACAGCCCGCGCACGATCGCGGTGTCCTCGAGGTCCACGTGTGCCGCGGTCGCAGTGGTGTCGTGCGCCGGCTGCGCGGGCGCGGCGGTCTCCCCGGTATCGGCGGTGGCGGCTGGGGG
>JADGGM010000187.1 GCA_019689955.1 Gemmatimonadaceae bacterium | reverse complement strand
TCGGGGCGCACCGAGGCGGGGCGCTACGGCCTGTTGTAGGCGCGCGTTTTCCGCGCGCTCGCCGATCCGAGCGAGGGGTCGGCGAACGCCGCGCTCCTCGAGCTCGCGCACTCGATCGGAGAGCTCGGCGTTCCCGTGATCGTTACCGACAACCGCGGGGAGCCCACCGCCAGCGCGAACCTCCCCTTCGACGCCCCCATCACCGACCCGCGCGTGCGCGCCTACATCCCCACGCTCGACCAGCAGAACCCGCCGGTGGTCGAGCCCGGGATCGGGACCGTGCACTTCGGCGACAGCCAGCTCATCACGAGCCTCCGCTTCATCCC
Source organism: Gemmatimonadaceae bacterium (assembly GCA_019689955.1). Lineage (GTDB taxonomy): Bacteria > Gemmatimonadota > Gemmatimonadetes > Gemmatimonadales > Gemmatimonadaceae > JADGGM01. Next base: position 6,190 of record JADGGM010000187.1, on the reverse strand, counting down.
CGCAATTTTGGCATCGCTCCTCGTGCTCGTCGGTGCGGCCGGGGCGTACGTGCTGCGCACGCAGAGCCGCGTGGACCGAGAGCGCGTGTGGGCCGGGATGGCGCGCGAGTCGGCGCACCAGCTCGCCACGCCGCTCTCGAGCCTGAGCGGGTGGCTCGAGCTCCTGCGCGACCACTGCGCCGACGAGGTGACCCGCTCCGCGGTCTCGCACATGGGGGCGGACCTGGAGCGGCTGGAGCGCGTCTCGCATCGCTTCGAGCGGATCGGGCGCCCGCCGCGGCGCGACAAGCTCGATCTCGGCGAGCTGGTCGTGCGCGTGGGGAGCTACTTTCAGGCGCGCGTCCCCACGCTGGCGCACGCCGTGACGATCGTCGCGTCGCGCGGGACCGAGCCGGTGGTGATCGAGGGGGACGAGGTGTTGCTGGAGTGGGCGCTGGAGGTGCTGGTGAAGAACGGCCTCGATGCCCTCGCCGGGCGTGGAGGGCGGATGTATCTCACCACCAAGCGTCTCGACCCCGACCGCGTGCGCGTGCGCGTGGCCGACGACGGCCCCGGCGTGCCGCGGGAGCTGCGGACGCGGATCTTCGAGCCCGGGTTCTCCACCAAGCAGTCGGGGTGGGGGATCGGGCTCTCGCTCGCCAAGCGGATCATCGAGGAGAACCACGGCGGGCGGCTCGTGCTGGTGCCCACCGAGAAGGGTGCGACCTTCGACGTTATACTACAGGGATGACTTCGACACACGCTCACGCCGACGCGCTCGCGCACCTGAACCCCGCGCAGCGCGAGGCGGTGCTGCACTTTCAGGGCCCCATCCTGGTGCTCGCCGGCGCGGGCTCGGGGAAGACGCGCGTGCTCACGACGCGCATCGCGCGCCTCATCGAGGAACACGGCGTGGACCCGCGCCACATCCTCGCCGTCACCTTCACGAACAAGGCCGCGGGAGAGATGCGCGAGCGCGTGGCGCGCCTGCTGGGCGAGGAGCCGGCGGGGATGTGGGTGGGGACGTTCCACGCGATCGGTGCCCGGCTCCTCCGTCGCGAGGCCGCGCTGGCCGGCCGCACGGCGAGCTTCACGATCTACGACGAGGAGGACGCGCTCGCGGTCGTGCGGCGGGTGATGGAGCGCCTCAAGATCTCGACGAAGCAGTGGACGCCCAAGGCGATCCGCGTCGCGATCTCCGACGCCAAGAACGCCCTCGTCGGCCCCGAGGAGTATGCCTCGCTCGCGCTGGACCCGCTGAGCCGCGCCGCGTCGCAGGTGTACACGCACCTCGAGCCCACGCTGCGCGAAGCGAACGCCGTGGACTTCGACGACCTGCTCGTGCTCCCGGTGCGGATCCTCCAGGGGAACGCCGACCGGCTCGCCGCGTACCGCGCGCGGTTCCAGTTCATCCTGGTCGACGAGTACCAGGACACGAACCGGGCGCAGTATCAGCTCATCAAGCTGCTGGGCGGGGAGCACGGGAACGTGCTGGTGGTCGGAGACGATGACCAGAGCATATACGGCTGGCGCGGGGCTGACATCCGCAACATCCTCGACTTCGAGAAGGACTTCCCGTCGGCGAAGGTTGTGCGCCTCGAGGAGAACTACCGCTCCACGCCCGAGGTGCTCGAGCTGGCGAACACGGTGATCCGGGAGAACACGAGCCGCCGCGGCAAGACGCTGCGCGCCACGCGGCGCAGCGGGGAGAAGGTGACCGTGGTGGGGAGCCTCGACGATCGCGACGAGGCGGATTTCGTGGCCGAGGAGATCACGGCGCGGCGGCGCGCCGAGCCGTCGCTCAGCCTGGGCGACATCGCGGTGCTCTACCGCACCAACGCGCAGAGCCGCACGCTCGAGGAAGCGCTGCGCCGGCGCGGGATCCCCTACCGCCTGGTGGGTGCGGTCCGCTTCTACGACCGGCGCGAGATCCGCGATCTCATGAGCTATCTCAAGCTCATCGCCAACCCCGCGGACGACGAGGCGTTCCGGCGCGCGGTCTCGGTCCCGCGCCGCGGGCTCGGGGAGACGACGATCGACCAGCTCGACGGGATCGCGCGCGCGGCCGGGGTCCCGCTCCTCGTCGCCGCGACGCGCGCGGACCTCGTCGAGGGGTTGCGTCCCGCGGCGCGGCAAGCGCTCGGCGGGTTCGCCGCGCTCATCGAGCGGTTCCGCGCGCGCGCGGCGGATGCGGCGGTCGACGAGCTGCTGCGCGAGCTCGTGGAGGAGATCCGCTTCGCCGACCACCTCAAGGCGGAAGGGCCGGAAGGGGCCGAGCGGCTGGAGAACGTTCGCGAGCTCATCACGAGCGCCGCCGAGACCGTGGCCGACGAAGGGGGAGAGCTCGGCCTCACCCCGCTCGACCACTTCCTGCAGCGCGCCTCGCTCGTGAGCGACTTCGACCGGTTGAACCCCGACGCCGATGCCGTCACCATGATGACGCTGCACAACGCCAAGGGGCTCGAGTTCCCGGTGGTGTTCATCACCGGGCTCGAGGAAGGGCTCTTCCCGCTGAGCCGCGCGCAGGAGGAGCCGGAGATGCTGGAAGAGGAGCGGCGGCTCTTCTACGTGGGGATCACGCGCGCGCAGCGGAAGCTCTACCTCACGCACGCGCGGAGCCGGCGGCGCAACGGGGAGATCATGCCCTCCATGCCATCCAGCTTCCTGCGCCCCATCCCGCCGGCGATGCTGGAGCAGCGCTCCACCATCCGCTTGCGCGGGAGCGGGCAGAGCGTGCTCCCGCAGCCGCCGTCGGTGCGCCGCCCCGGCATCCCCGTCTCCCGCCCGGTGCGGGGGAGCGATCCGGACGTCGACGCATCGCAGGACGCGCCGCGCTTCGTGAAGGGGGAGCGGGTGCGGCACGCGCGCTTCGGCTCGGGAACGGTGGTGGAGCTCTCGGGCGTTGGACGAGACATGAAGGTCACGATCGATTTCGACGACGAGGCCGTGGGGCGGAAGCGGCTCGTGGTCGCATACGCGGGACTCGAACGCGGGTGGGATTGAATGGCCGTCACACGAGAGGACGTGGTCCACATCGCTGCGCTGGCCCGGCTCGCGCTCCCCGAGGAGCGCGTCCCCGAGTTGGTCGCGCAGCTCAACGGGATCCTCGCGCACATGGACGTGCTGCGAAAGGTCGACACCACCGGGGTGACCGGCACCGCCGGGATTGGCGACGCGAGCACCCCGCTGCGCCCCGACACGGGGCCGCAGATCCCGCTCGCGCGTCCGCGCGAGGCCTTCGCCCCGCAGATGCGCGACGGGTTCTTCCTCGTCCCGCGTCTGGCCACGCACGAAACGGCTGACGAGGAGGAGACGGCATGACCACCACGACCTCCGCGGCCGAGGCGGTGGCGGCGAGCCTCCGCCGCATGGACGAGGTGAAGGCCGGCGCCGATGGGCTCAACTGCATCCTCTGGTCCGACCGCGAGCACGCGCTCGCCGAGGCGCGCGCGATCGACGAGAGCAGGGCGCAGGGGCCGCTCGCCGGGGTCCCGTTCGTCGCCAAGGACAACATTGCGACCCTCCACCTCCCGACCACCTGCGGCTCGCGCATCCTCGAGGGGTACGTGAGCCCGTATCAGGCGACCGTCATCCGGCGTCTCCGCGAGGCGGGGGCGGTGCTCGTCGCCAAGACCAACTGCGACGAGTTCGCGATGGGCTCCTCGAACGAGCACAGCGCGTACGGGCCGGTGCGCAACCCCATCTGTCCCACGCGCGTCCCCGGCGGTTCGTCGGGCGGCTCGGCCGCGGCCGTGGCCGCGGGGATCGTGCGCATCGCGCTCGGCTCGGAAACCGGCGGCTCCGTGCGCCAGCCTGCCGCGTTCTGCGGCGTCGTCGGCGTGAAGCCCACGTACGGGCGCGTGAGCCGGTACGGCCTCGTCGCCTTCGCGTCATCGCTCGACCAGGTCGGCGTGTTCGGCGCGACGGTCGACGACGCCGCGCTTGCCATGGAAGTGATCGCCGGGCGCGATCCCCTCGACTCCACGAGCGCCGACGTGCCCGTGCCGCGCTACCGCGCCGCGGCCGATCGCCCGCTCGAGGGGCTCGTCATCGGGCGCCCCAAGGAGTACTTCCCCCCGTCGCTCGACCCGCGCATCGCCGCGCTCTGCGACCGCGCGCTCGACGCGCTCCGCGCGCAGGGGGCCACCGTGCGCGACGTCTCGCTCCCGCACACGGACCTCGCGATCCCCGTGTACTACATCGTCGCCCCCGCGGAGGCGTCGTCCAACCTCGCGCGCTTCGACGGCGTGCGCTACGGCCTCCGCGTGACCGGCGACGGCCTGCGCGGGATGTACGAGGCCACGCGCTCGCGCGGCTTCGGCCCCGAGGTCACGCGGCGCATCCTCCTCGGGACGTACGTGCTCTCCGCCGGGTACTACGACGCGTACTACAAGAAGGCCCAGGAGGTCCGCACCCTCATCGCGCAGGACTTCCGCACCGTCTTCGGCAACGGGGTCCACGCCCTCTTCACGCCGACCACGCCCACGCCGGCCTTCGAGTTCGGCGCCAAGGCCGACCCGTACGAGATGTACCTGAACGACATCTTCACGGCGACCGCGAACCTCGCCGGGGTGCCCGGGATCTCCGTCCCCGTGGGGCGCGTGGATGGGCTCCCCATCGGCGGGCAGATCCTCGCCGGCCACTTCGAGGAGATGACCATGTTCCAGATCGCCTACGCGCTCGAGCGGGCGCTGGGCGCGGAGGCGCATCGATGACCACGCTCTCCACTCCCGCACGCGCCGTCACCGAGCGCTACGAGATGGTCGTGGGGCTCGAGGTGCACGTGCAGCTCCGCACGCGCACCAAGGCGTTCTGTTGCTGCGACACCGCCTTCGGCGCCCCTCCGAACACCAACACCTGCCCGATCTGTCTCGCGCTCCCCGGCACGCTCCCGCTCCTCAACGCCGAAGCGGTGCGCCTCGCCGTGCGCGCGGCGCTGGCGCTCGGATGCACCGTGCACGAGACGTCGATCTTCGCGCGGAAGAACTACTTCTACCCCGATCTTCCCAAGGGCTACCAGATCTCGCAGTACGACCGCCCGCTCGCGACCGGGGGGCGCATCGCGATCGGGAAGAACGCGGACGGGACCCCGATCACGATCGGGATCACGCGGTTGCACATGGAGGAGGACGCGGGGAAGTCGATCCACGACCGCTACGGCGGCGCCACGGCGATCGACCTCAACCGCGCCGGGGTCCCGCTCATCGAGATCGTGAGCGAGCCCGACATGCGCTCGGCGCGCGAGGCGGTGGCGTACCTCAAGGTGCTCAAACAGATCCTCGAGTACATCGACGTGAGCGACGTGAACATGGAGGAAGGGAGCCTCCGCGTCGATGCGAACATCAGCGCCCGCCTCCGCGGCGAGACACGCCTCGGCACCAAGACCGAGGTGAAGAACATGAACTCCTTCTCCGGCGTGGAGCGCGCGCTGGAGGCGGAGTTCGTGCGGCAGTGCACCCTCCTGGAGCGCGGCGAGAAGATCCACCAGCAGACCATGCTCTGGGACGGCGCGCGCGGCGAGGTGCGCCCGGCGCGCAGCAAGGAAGAGAGCCACGACTACCGCTACTTCCCCGAGCCCGACCTCCCGCCGCTCCGCCTCGACCGGGCATGGATCGAGCAGATCCGCGCGGAGCTGCCGGAGCTCCCGCAGGCGCGCCAGGCGCGCTTCGCCGAGTCGTACGCCTTGCCCGCCGGCGACATCGAGGTGCTCACGGCGAACGCGAAGCTCGCCGACTACTTCGAGAGCGTCGCGCGCCAGCACGGCGACGCCAAGAGCGCCGCGAACTGGGTGATGGGGGAGGTGCTCGCCGCGCTGAACGCCACGGGGCAGTCGGTGGAGCATTTCGCCGTGCGCCCGGCGGACCTGGCCAAGCTGCTCGACCTGGTGCGCGACGGCGTCGTGAGCCACTCGGCCGCGAAGCAGATCTTCGCGCACATGGCCGAGACCGGGGACCCGCCGCAGCAGATCGCCGAGCGCGAGGGGCTCATCCAGGTCCGCGACGCCGACGAGCTGGCGCGGTGGGTCGATGAGGTCCTCGCCGAGAACCCCACCGAGGCCGCGCGCTTCAAGAACGGGGAGAAGAAACTCCTCGGCGTGCTGGTCGGGCTCGTGATGAAGAAGTCGAAAGGGCGCGCGGACCCGCGGCGCGTGAATCAGTTGCTCTCGGAGCGCGGCGGGTAGAGCGGGGCGGGGAGGCGGGCGGCGTAGTCG
>JADGGM010000186.1 GCA_019689955.1 Gemmatimonadaceae bacterium | reverse complement strand
CCCTCCCTCCTCCACCTCCACCGGTTCGTCCTCGACGAGCGTGGCCGGCGTGTATCCGGCCGCGAGCGCGGCGGCGTACACGAAGGGCTTGAACGCGGACCCCGGCTGCCGCCGCGCGGCGAGTGCGCGATTGAACCCGCGCAGGTCGTCGTGCCGCCCGCCGACGAGCGCGCGGATGTCCCCGGTCCGCGGATCGAGCGCGACGAGCGCGCCCTCGACCTCCCCGGCGCGCTTCGCCCCGTACCAGCGCCGCGCCTCGCGGTCGATGGCGGCCGCCTCGCCCTGCACCGCACGCTCCGCGGCCCGCTGCGCGCGCGCGTCGATCGTCGTGTAGACGGTCACGTCCCCTTCCTCCACCGCGTCGGGGCCGAGCACGGAGTCGACGAACGCAAGCACGGGCCCGAGCACCGACGACGTCCGCTGCGCAGGGTGCCACTCCTCGTCCGCGATCGCGAGCGGCTCCCGCGCCGCCGCGCGGGCACGCCGCGCGCTGATGTACCCCTCACGCGCCATGAGCGCGAGCACGAGGTTCCGGCGCGCGCGCGCCCGGCGGGGCGAGTGCCGCGGCGTGTATACCGACGGCCCCTTGGGGAGCGCAGCGAGGAGCGCCGCCTGGGCGAGCGAGAGCTGGCTCACGCTCTTCCCGAAGAGATCGCGGCTCGCCGCCTCCACGCCGTACGTCCCGTTCCCCAGATAGATGACGTTGAGGTACAGCTCGAGGATCTCGTCCTTCGTGAGATTGTGCTCGATGAGACGCGCCAGGCGAAGCTCGAGGAGCTTGCGCCGCAGCGTGCGGCGCGTGGCGATGCGTGGGGTGAAGCTGTTCCGCGCGACCTGCATCGTAATCGTGCTGAACCCCTCGCGCACCTCGAGCGCGCTCACGTTCCGCACCAGCGCGCGGAGCAACGCGTGCCAGTCGAGACCATTGTGATGGTAGAACCGGCGATCCTCGGTCGCGATGAACGCCTCGCGCACGAACACGGGGACGCGCGACAGCGGAACATTGATGCGCCGCACGGAGCTCAGCCGGCCGAGGAGCCGCCCGGACCGGTCGAGCACTCGGCTCCCCTCGCGCGGGCGGAAGTGCCGGATGTCACTCGCCGACGGACACCCCTCGAAGCCGCACGTCGCGAGCCACGCGTCGAACCCGAGGATCGCGACGATCAGCGCGGCCAGCAGCGTGACGGATCGCCAGCGCCGGCGCACCCACACGCGCATGGGCAGCTCCGGGTCAGCGCGCACGTGGGCGAGCAGCACCCGAACACGTTGCTTCAGCGGCCTCTCGATCATCCTTCACATAAGGTATCTGGCTGCGTCGTGCGTGAGCGCCTGCGGCGGCACGCAGTGCGTCTTACCACTCTACGCGACCGGATGCTCCAGGTTTCCGCCTGAACTCCGTCGAGCAGGGTACAATTCACTGGTGGGGAGGGTTATGCTTCCGCCCCGCCAGCCCCCGGCGGTCTACGCGTCACCTTACGGGCCGTTCCCAATGTTTCGCCCAACCATGGCAGCCGTCCCGCTCGTGCTCGCGGCGCTTGCGTGCGCAGAGCCGAGCGCTCGTCCATTGACGCTCACCCTCACCACCCGTGCGTCCGGTGGCGAGGTCATGCAGAGCCCCTCGTCCGTTGCACGACTCGCGCCGAACGAGCTGGGGCGTATCCCGATCCTCGAGTACCACCTGATCGGCGATAAGGAGAGCCGCTGGATGGTGGAGCGCGGCCATTTCCGCCGCCAGCTCGAGCTCCTCTATGAGAGGGGGTATCGCCCCATCACGGTTGCCGAGTTGATCGACCGGAAGATCACCCTCCCCGCCGGACAGTCGCCGGTGGTGTTCACCTTCGACGACGCATCCCCGTCGCAGTTCAGCTACGTGGAGCGGAACGGGGTGCTGGAGGTCGATCCCAACAGCGCGATCGGGATCTGGCTCGACTTCCACCGCAAGCACCCCGACTGGGGGAACAAGGCGACCTTCTGTCTCCTCCCCGCCGCGGCGGCCGGGCATGCGTTTTTCGGGGACAAGGGGATCGAGGGGCAGAAGACCGCTTGGCGCTTCCGGAAGGTGAAGTTCCTCGCCGACAACGGCTTCGAGCTGTGTGGGCACACCCTCTGGCACGCCAACCTCGCCAAGTACTCCGATGCGGAGGTGCAGGAGCAGATCGCCCGCGGCATCATGGCGATCGACTCGGCGGTGCCCGGCTATCGGGTGCGGACCTTCGCGCTCCCCCTCGGCGTTTGGCCGAAGAACCGGGCGTTGGCGCGCGCCGGGGAATGGCGCGACCCTCGGACGGGTTTAGTAGTCCGGTACAATTTCGACGCCGTGCTCGAGGTGTCCGGCGGACCGGCCCGGAGCCCGTTCGACAGCAAGTTCGACCCGCTGCGCCTTCCGCGGGTCGAGGTGTTCGGCAACGCGCTGGAGCAGGTGCTCGATCAGCTCGACCGCACGAGAACCCGCTACGTCTCGGCGGGGGAGTCAGCGGTAGTGGCTCGCACCCGGCCGGCGTCGTCCACGGTCGTGCCGAAGCGGTGAGGCCGAAGCCGCCACACAGGAGCAGCGGCAGTGACTCACCCTGCGACGGTTCACAGGGCCGGCACCGCCTAATTTGCGAACAGTGTCAATTACCCGATGGGCATTTCTCGGGGCAAACGGTTGAGACCGTGGCTTTGTCCTAAAATGACCCTGCAGCGTCCTAAAATTGTCCTTGCTGGAAGTGGAACTCCGAACCAAGTTGATCGGGTATCAGAGGCAGAAAGTCCGACACGTGAGTGGAGGTTTTCGAATGGGACGCCCCGGTACGGTGCTTCCCCACTACGCCTTCTTCGAGGCGCTCGCCGGGATGAGCGAGGAGAGCGCTGATTGGAGCGCCACCAGCGCTGGGCTGGTGACGCTTCGGTTGTTCGATGCGTGGGTCGCCGAGGGTGCGCGGGTGGTGGCGGCGGACTCGTGGAGCCTCCGAGCGGTGCGAGAGGCGATCGCCGCGATCGATGGCCGGAGCTCGATCCGGGCGCTCTTGCGGAGCGTGGTCGACGCGATGGAGGCCGCGCGCACGCCGCGGGTGGCGACGGTGGCGCCGCGGCTCATGGCGTACGCGCGCGCGCTCCAGTTCGACGCGAAGTGGGAGCTCGCCGCCGACGTGTACGAGACCGTCATCTCGCACGTGAACTTGATCGAGGACGCGGACGTCGCGATCTCGGCGAACATGCAGCTCGGTGCCTGCCGCCGTGTCCTGGCGCAGTGGGACGACGCCCTCTCCGCCTACACGACGGCGGGGCAGATCGCGACGATGACCGGCGACGTGATGAACGTCCTCAAGTCGCGCATCGCGGAGGCGAACGTCGCGCTGGACCGAGGGAACATCCCGGCGGCCGAAGCGATTCTCGACGAGACGATCCAGAGTGCGACGGACCAGCGGCTCATGGAGATTCGCGCCTTCGCGCTACAGGACCGCGGGATCGTGGCCCGACGGCGCCGCGACTTTGAGACGTCGATCCGGTACAGCTACGAGGCTCTGAGCTCGTTCAAGGACCAGGTCGCGAAGGACCGTGCGCTTGCGGACTTGGCGGTGACGTTCTACGACATGGGGCTCCTGAGCGCAGCGCGCGACGCGAACCTCATGCTCGCCGCCACCGCGCAGGAGCAGTACACGCGCTGGGCGGCGATGATCAACTTGTTGGAAATCGCGGTCCGGGACTGCCGGGAGCCGGTGTTCGAGCAGTACCGGCGTGAGCTCGCGTCGATCGAGTTGCCGGCGGTGCTGGCGGCGTATTACTACTTCTACGTTGGTCAGGGCTATCGGATGTTCAAGAAGCTTGGGCAGGCGCGTGCTGCGTTCGAGCGCGCCCTGGACATCGCGAGCCAGCACGAAGTGAACGAGATTCGACTCAAGGCGGAAGAGAGCTTGGAGGAGCTTGGCGAAGAGATCACGACGCCGGCTGCAGACGTTCCGGAGCTTTCTCCTGCTGTAACAGAAGTTGCCAACGCGATTCGCGAGATGCGAACCCTCGCGGGCGTGGCTGGCTAAAAAACTGACGGGCCACGAGTGGCAGCTCGTGGCCCGCAGAACGGAAGCGTGGTGCCGGTCTTAGTGGCTCTGGCAAATGCCGCTACCCGGGCTGACACCACAATCTTGGGACTGGCTGGGCGCCGTGGGGGAGGCGCAGGCAGCAAGCGCGAAGGTTGCGGCAGCGAGCGCGAGCAGGGCAATCTGACGGCGGACCATATTTTACCTCGCGAACAGGGTGTGGTTGAGCACTGCCTCTGTCACGCAAGGTACGTTGGCGCGTCTTTGGGTAAATGCACATTTTAAGACAGGAATGTGCACTTTTAGGACAAAGTTGCGTCCAACGTGGAAGTCGCCGCACGACTCTCTCCTCCCCTCGTTTCGCACCTCCGCGTAGCGCTCGACGACGAGCACGTGCTGACCGTGTTCGACGGCTGGAGCGAGCTCGCCGAGGCTGTGCGGACGCGCCCGATCGACGCCGTGGTGGTCGATCCGCGTGCCGATGGCCGGATTCAGATCGATGAGATCCGCGCGCTGGTCGGCCGGCACCCGACGCTACCGATCGTCGTGTACTCGGCGCTCACGCCGGAGGCGTTGAAGGCCGCCGTGGAGCTAGCGAAGTACGGCATTCACTACGTCGTGCTGCGCGGGTTCGACGACGAGCCCCGGCGGTTCCGGGACCTCATCGAGCGGCTTCCGGCGCAACGTTTGACCGGTATCGTACTGCAAGGGTTATCATCGCGCTTGGCTGAGGGTCCGCCGATGCTGCACCGGGCGGTGATCCGGATGTTCGAGGCGCCGCACGCGTTCCAGAAGGTGCCGGACCTGGCGTTCGCCGCGGGGATGACCCGCCGGAACCTGGACCGGTGGCTGGAGCGACTCGGCCTGGCGTCGGCGCGGATGCTGATCTTCGGGGCGCGGTTCACACGAGCGTTGTACTACATGCGTGATCCCGGGTACCTGTTGGACGACATCACCCAGAAGCTGGGCTACACGAACGCGCGGCTGTTCGCTCGGCAGGTCCGGGCCGCGACGGGGCTCACGCCCTCGATGTTACGGGATCACGCGGAGCCCGAGAAGTTACTCGAGCAGTTGACGGCGAAGCTGTGTCGCCAGGAAGGGAGTGACGAATGATGGGGTACAACCAACGCGTGCGCGTCCTGGTGGTCGACGATGAGCCATCGATCTGCCGCGCTTTGACGATCGCCTTCACGCGGGCCGGCTACGATGTCCGGGCCGTGGAATCGGGCGAGGTCGCTCATACCCTGATCCGATCCGAACACTTCGACTGTCTCGTCGTCGACCTGCGCATCCCCGACATGCGCGGCGACGTGTTGTTCGAGCTGGCGGCCTCGCTGCAACCGCACCTGAAGCATCGGACGATCTTCACGACCGGCGATGCGAGCGAGCGGGCGCAGGAGCTGATCGACGCGTGCGACTGCCGCGTCCTCCCAAAGCCTTTCGACCTGAACGAGCTGCTCGCCATCGTGGAGGGGCTGACGAAGCGCGCCGCGACGGCCTAGCGGGCCCCGCGGCGCGGGCTCACGCGGCGCGGCGGCGGGTCACAGGTGCCACGCCTCGAGGGTCGAGATGGCCTGCGTGAGCGCCTCGCGCTGCTCCGGGCGCGTGGCGGTGCGGAGCAGGCTCTTGTAGGTGCGGATCGCGATCTGGAGCGCTTCGCGGTCGCGCTCGGTGGACGCGAGGCTCGCGGCGTTGTCGGCCAGGTTGGCGCGGGCCAGGTCGTCGTCCGGGAACCGCTCGGAGACTTGCTTCCAGCGAGCGACGCGCTCGCGGAGGGTCGGCTCGCTCAGCGCCCAGAGGTGCCAGGCGCCCCGGTTGGCGGGGTCGGCGGCCATGGCGCGCGTGGCGAGCTCGCTCACGGCGTCCGGGCCGCGCCCGGTGAGCCAATAGGCGTTGGCGAGGACGACGAGCGCCTGGGCATCGGTCGGGCGCTCGGCGACGATGCGCTCGTAGATGGGGCCGGCGACCTCGGGGATGTGCCGGTACGGCGCCACGGCGGCGATCAGGGAATCGAGATCGGTCGCGGCGGCGATTGCAAGCAGCCGGTCGAGGAGGGCGGCGAAGTTGTTGCTGTCCTGGTACGCCTCGACGGCGTGGCGGATCTCGGCGGCGGGGTCGATTGGAGAGGCGATCATGATTAGATTAAGATACCGTATGGCGATAGGACGTGTCAGCCCGTGACCGAGCCGTCCCCCGGATCGCCGACAGTGGCACCCGTATCATCGTCGGCCGAGCTGCAGCGATTGACCGCGCTCGTTCAGCATCAGCTCAACAACCCGCTCGCCGCACTTCTCGCCGAGGCGCAGCTACTGAGCATGGAAGCCGCGCTGGATGGGCAGCAGCGTGCGGCCGTGGAGCGGATCATCGAGCTGGTGCGTAGGGTGATCGGCACCGTCCGCGACCTCGATTCCGTCGTGCAGGCGAAGCTCGCGCGATAAGCGATTGGATCGTGTCTGACGGACCTCCCCGGAGACGTTCCGGAGGAGGGATGGCGGGGGGGGGCAGGTG
>JADGGM010000185.1 GCA_019689955.1 Gemmatimonadaceae bacterium | reverse complement strand
CTCCTCTCTTCCGGCCAGACGACGTCCCGTGTTCATCACCGAGCCCACGATCACCCTCCTCGCGCGCCCATCGTTCCGCGAGCCCGCGCACCTCCCCGTCCACTGGATCGGCGACGGCACCGACGGCGAGCGCCTCGCCGAGTTTGCCGGGCGGCTCTGCTACATGAGCCAGAAGAACCCCGCCGGGCGGAGCACGCAGGAGTACCTGGAGAACATCAAGCGCCAGGGGCACGGGAGCGTGCTGGAGCACGCGACCTACTCACTCCTCCTGGAGGGGGTGAGCCGGTCGCTGACGCACGAGCTGGTGCGGCATCGCGCGGGGTTCGCGTACTCCCAGCTCTCGCAGCGCTACGTCGACGAGTCGCAGGCGTGCTTCGTCGTCCCCCCCGCGATCATCGGGGACGAGGCGCTGGAGCGGGCGTGGCGCGCGCAGATCGAGCAGGCCCAGCGGAGCTACGTGGCGCTCGTGGAGCAGCTCATGGAGCGGTACGCGTGGGTGGCGGACAAGGTCCACCGGCGGAAGATGGCGCGCGAGGCGGCGCGCGGGGTGCTCCCCAACTCGACGGAGACGAAGATCGTCGTGACGGGGAACGCGCGCGCGTGGCGGACGATGCTCGAGCTCCGGTCGAGCGAGGGGGCGGAGCTGGAGATCCGGCGGCTCGCGGTCGCCGTGCTCAGGCTCCTGCAGGCGGAGGCGCCGGCCTTCTTCTCCGACTTCGAGATCTACGTCGCCGCCGACCGCCGCGAAGCGGCCCGCGTCGCGTACCACAAAGTGTGACTGGCGCGTGTGCGCCGCGCGCGGCGCACACGGAAATTTTTTTGGCCCCGAGCCGCTGCAAATCATTGCGCGTTGTTTTTGCGGTTCTTATTTTGCGCGCACGTTCGACCTGGCATCACGCTTGCACGGCGACACGCGACGATCGCCGCCCGCGCACGAGCGGCGGCAGGGACCGGACAGCAGGATGATCTGCCAGCGACCAGCGGGAGCGGATGACGCGAATCGGATTCGCCTACAACCGGAAGCCTGACCAGGCTGCTCTTCGCCTCGAGGACGACGAGGCGCGCCCCGACGAAGAGCCTCCAAGTACGAGCCGGGACGACCAGTCCCGCTTCGTCACCGCCCGCGCCGACCTTGGTGCGGGGACGCCCCTGTCGACCCCGCACCCGCACGCGACCCCCGACGACGAGTTCGCCGAGTGGGACAGCGAGGAGACGATTGCGGCCGTCGAGCACGCGCTGCGCGGGCTCGGTCAGGTGATCCGTCTCGAGGCCAACGCCGAGTTCCCGGAGCGGCTCCGCGCCGCGCGCCCCGACATCGTCTTCAACATGGCCGAGGGGCTGCGCGGGCCGAATCGCGAGGCACACGTCCCGGCCATCTGCGAGTTCTTCGGCATCCCGTACTCCGGCTCGGACCCCTTCACCCTCGCGCTCTGCCTCGACAAGGCGCGGACCAAGGAAGTCCTGGCCTACCACGGCGTGCCGACGGCGCCGTTCTGCGTGATTCGGTCCCCCGGGGAGCTGGACCGGCTCATCACCGACGCGCAGCGCAACGCCGGCTCCCCCGAGCGGCGCGTCCCCGCGCTCCCGGTCTTCATCAAGCCGGTGCACGAAGGGTCGTCGAAGGGGATCACCGAACGGAACTACTGCCGAACGTGGGAAGAGCTGCGCGAGCAGGGCGCGTTCCTGCTCGCGCGCTACGCGCAGCCGGTGCTGGTCGAGGAGTACCTCCCCGGCGCCGAGTTCACCTGCGCCGTGCTGGGGAACGGCGACGCGGCCCGCGTCCTCCCGATCGTGGGGATGCGGTTCGACGCGCTCCCCGCCGGCGTGCTCCCCGTGTACGGCTTCGAGGCGAAGTGGCTCTGGGACACGGCCGACCGGCCGTTGGAGATCTTTGATTGCCCCGCGCGGATCGACGAGGCGCTGCGACGCAGGATCGAGGAGGTCGTGCTCGCCGCCTACCGCGTGCTCGCCTGCCGCGACTGGTCGCGCATCGACGTGCGACTCGACGCGGCCGGGGTGCCGAACGTGGTGGAGGTGAACCCCCTCCCGGGGATCCTCCCGAATCCCGCGGACAACTCGTGCTTACCCAAGGCAGCCCGCGCCGCCGGGATGAGTTACGACGAGCTCATTCAGGCGTGTCTTCGGGATGCCGCAGAGCGGCAGGGAGTCCCCCTGTCCGGTCAGGCCGTCCGCCGCACGCGGCGCGCGGCCGCGATGGGCTGAGGACGCGTGTAGGTGAGAGGGTCGTGCGGGGCACGGCGCGGCGCGCGCCGGGCGCCGCCGACGGGGTCGTCGCCGCCCGCGTTCCTCGGCGCCACCACGAGCTGGAGGGATGCATGAAGATCGCCCTGTTGTTCGACGGCGCCTCGGCGCTCGGTAAGAGCCCCGATCTCCTGATCCTCGAAACCCTCGAGGCGATCGAGAGCGTGCTCGTCGCCGAGGGGAACGACGTCGTGCGCATCCCGGTCTACCCCGACGGGCGCTGGGTCGAGCGCGTCCGCCGCGGCCGATTCGAGCTCGCCTTCAACCTGTGCGAGGGGGTCGACGGCACGGCCGCGCTCGAGCCGTCGGTCATCTCCGCGCTGGAGGTGCTCGGCATCCCGTTCACCGGGAGCTCGTCGTGGACCACGGCGCTCTGCCTGCGCAAGCACGTCGTCAACACCTTCCTCGACCGCGCCGGGCTCCCCATCCCGCGCTTCGCCGTCGCCCGCCCGGGGCAGCCGCTCCCGACGGTCGGCTACCCAGCGATCTGCAAGCCCGCCGCCGAGGATGCCTCGATCGGCGTAGAGCAGCGCTCGGTCGTCCGCTCGGCGCGCGCGCTCGCCGCCCGGCTCGAAGCGATGCACGAGGTGTGGGACGAAGTGATCGTCCAGCGCTACGTCGACGGCCGCGAGGTGAACGTCGGCATCCTCGGCGACGTCGCCCTCCCCATCTCGGAGATCCGTTTCGACGGGCTCCCCAACCAGATGTGGCGCATCGTCTCCTATCGATCGAAGTGGGAGACGGGGAGCGATGAGGACACCGGCACCGCGCCGCAGTGCCCCGCCGATCTCTCCCCCGAGCTGGCCGAGCAGCTCAAGCAGCTCGCCCTCACCGCGTGGCGCCTCGTCGGCGGGCGCGGGTACGGCCGGGTGGACCTGCGCATCGACCGCGCCGGCCGCCCGTGGATCCTCGAGGTGAACGCGAACCCCGACATCGCCCCCGACGCCGGGCTCGCGCGCATGGCGCGCGCCGCAGGGCTCGACTACGGAGCGCTCGTCCGCGCCGTCTGCGAGCTCGCCCTGCAGCGCGACGCGCTCCCCACCGCGGACCGGTGGGAGCGCGTGCAGCGCCTCTCCGGCATCCCCGAGCGCGGCGACGCCGCCGCGCTCGATCTCTTCGCCATCGGGCAGCGATAGCCCGTGGACGATTCCATACGCCTCGGCGACCTCACCCCCGCCCACCGCGCGCGGATCGATGCGATCGTGCGCGCGACCGGCGTCTTCTCCGAGGAGGAGACGCAGGTGGCGGTGGCGCTGTTCGACGAGGTCGCCGCGGGATGCGGGGCGCCCGACGCCCCGCTCCCGCGCACTCACCCCGACTACGCCTTCCTCGGCGCCTTCACCCCGGAAGACGAATTGGTCGGGTATGCCTGCTACGGCCCAACGCCGGGCACCGACCGCACGTACGACCTCTATTGGATCGCCGTCGATCCCAGGGCCCACGGAGCAGGCATAGGCACCCTTCTCCTCGCCGAGGTCGAACGAAGGCTCCAGGGACACCGCGCCCGCTTGTTGATGGTCGAAACTTCGTCCCGATCCGATTACGCCCAGACGCGCCGCTTCTACGGGCGCCGTGGGTACGCCGAAGCTGCGCGCGTGCGCGAGTTCTACGCGCCGGGCGACGATCGAATCATTTACGCCAAACGCCTTTCAGACTCGCCGCACGGCGGGGAGCGCAGTCACCATGAGTGATTGGCAGCGCAGGCTCAAGGAAGAGAGCATCGCAACGCTGGAGCAGCTCGCCGACCGGTTCGGGCACGACGTGATCGACGTCGAGGCCCTCCGGCCGGCGTTCGACAACTTTCAGATGCGCATCACCCCGGCCGCCCTGGAACAGATCCACGAAGTGGGCGACCCGATGTGGAACCAGTACGTCCCCACGGTGCAGGAGCTCGACATCCGCGACGGCATCATCGACTCGCTCGATGAGGACGCCGACTCGCCGGTGCCGAACATCACGCACCGCTACCCGGACCGGGTGCTCTTCCTCGTGAGCCCGGTGTGCGCCTCGTACTGCCGCTTCTGCACCCGGCGGCGGAAGGTGGGGGACCCGGAGAAGATCCCGCTCAACCAGTACGACTCGGCCTTCGAGTACATCCGGAACCACCCCGAGGTGCGCGACGTGATCCTGTCGGGGGGGGACCCGATGATGCTCTCGGACCGCCGGATCGAGTACCTGCTCCAGAAGCTCCGCGAGATCCCGCACGTGGAGATCATCCGGATCGGGAGCCGCATCACCTCGCACCTGCCCGAGCGCATCACGCCGGAGTTCTGCGAGATGGTGAAGAAGTACCATCCGGTGTACATGAACACGCACTTCAACCATCCGCGCGAGCTGACCCCGGCCGCCGTGGCCGCGCTCGGCCGCCTCGCCGACGCCGGCGTCCCGCTGGGGTGCCAGACCGTGCTCCTGCGCGGGGTGAACGACGACCCGAAGGTCATGCTGGAGCTGATGCAGAAGCTCCTGAAGGCGCGCGTGCGGCCGTACTACATCTACATGGCCGACCAGGTGGCCGGGGGCGAGCACTTCCGCACCACGGTCCAGAAGGGGCTGGAGATCGTGAAGGCGCTCCGCGGGTGGACCTCGGGGCTCGCGGTCCCGCACTTCGTGATCGACTCCCCCGGCGGCGGCGGAAAGGTGCCCCTCCTCCCCGAGTACGTGGAGGAGATCACCGACGACGAGGTCGTCTTCCGGAACTACGAGGGGAAGCGCTTCGTCTACAAGCAGCCCCGCGTCGCGGCCGCGGCGGGGTGCGGCGCGGACGACGGACGCCCGACGCCGGACATCGTGCCGATCGAGATCGCCAAGTCGCCCAAGCGGGCGAAGACGGTCCGGCGCCGGAAGTCGGCGAACGGGTGACGGCACCGCCGCCGCACCGCCGGAACGCACGCAGGGGCCCGGTCGACGACCGGGCCCCTGTCGCATCGCGGACGGCGCGCGTGCCGCGCTCCGCGCCTACTGGACGATGGCGCCGTACGGCTGGAGCTGCCCCTCGATCGCCCGTTTGTCCCCCACGGCGACGATCGTCATGCGGTCCGGATCGAGGTACGTGGCGGCGATGCGCTGCACGTCGGCCGGGGTCACGGCGTAGACGTTCTTCACGTAGTCGGCGAGAT
Source organism: Gemmatimonadaceae bacterium (assembly GCA_019689955.1). Taxonomy (GTDB): domain Bacteria; phylum Gemmatimonadota; class Gemmatimonadetes; order Gemmatimonadales; family Gemmatimonadaceae; genus JADGGM01. The sequence continues at coordinate 1,177 of JADGGM010000185.1, read as the reverse complement.
AGTGGTCGCTCAACCCGTGCAGCCGGACGAAGGCAAGCTGCGCGGTGATCCCGCCGCGGGAGGAGTTACGGAGCACGAAGGTGCCGGCGAGGTAGTTCTGGATCCCGCGCAGCTCGTCGGCCGGCGGCGCCTCGCGGCGCAGGCGGTCGATCTCGCCGAAGATCTCCTTCAGCGAGGCCCCGGTGACGCTCGTGGTCACGTCGGCCTCCTCCACCCAGTACGCGGAGCGGTAGAAGCTCGTGACCAGGCTGAAGGGAGTGTACGTGTACCCCTTCCGCTCGCGGATGTTGGACGTGATGCGCGACGAGAAGGAGCCGCCCAGGAGCGCGTTGGTGACCTGGAGCGGGATGAAGTCCGGGCTGGACGGGTCGACGACGGGGAGGCCGATGTAAAGTGTGGTCTGCACCGCGCCCGGGCGGTCGATGAGGTAGATGCGCCGCGTGCTCGTGGCCGCCGCGGTCGTGGGCGCGGCCGGTGTGCCGGGGGCCCAGTCGCCGAAGGCGGCGCGCACGGCGCGCTCCACCGCGGCCGAATCGAACTTCCCGACGACGTACAGGTGCGCCCGCGCCGCGCTCACGTGCGCGGCGTAGAACGCGCGGAGCTGCGCCGTGGTGTACGCGCCGAGCATCGCCTCGGTGGGGAACACGCGCCCGTACGCGCTCGTCGGGTAGAGCGCGTCCTGGAACTTCTCGAGCGCCAGCGACTGCGGCTCGCTCCGCGCGATCGCGAGCTGCCGCCGCCGGTCGGCGATGATGCGCGGGAGCTGGGAGTCGGGAAAGGTCGGGTGGCGCGCGAGGTCGGCGACGAGCGCGACCATGCGCGGGGCGAACTCGGAGAGCGCGGAGCCGGACACATCGCTCTGGTCCGAGCCGAACGACACGTCGACCGATCCCCCCATGTCGGCCGCGTCGCGCGCGATCTGCTCGGCGCTCCGCGTGGTCGTCCCCTCCGACATCATGTCGGCCATCACGCGCCCGAGCCAGACTTCGTTCGGCCCCTCGTCCACGCTCCCCACGCGCAGCACGAGGTCGATGTCGACCTTCGGAGTGATCCCGTACTGCACGAGCGTCACGCCCATCCCGTTCGGGAGCGTGATCTCGGAGCGGGCCGGGAGGGTGAACCCCTTGGGGGTGCCTGGAGGGGGCGGGGCCTCCTTCTGCCGCTCCTGCGCCCGGGC
>JADGGM010000184.1 GCA_019689955.1 Gemmatimonadaceae bacterium | reverse complement strand
GAGAGCCGGGTGACGGTGGAGGGGGACGCGGCGCGCTGGCTCGCGGCGTGGCTCGCCGCGCGGCCGCGCCCCAAGCGGCGCGCGCACGACCCGTTCGTGTTCATCCACCCGCGCACGCTCCTCCACACCTCGCGGCAGCGGGCGTGGGACCGGCTCAAGCGCATCGCGCGCGCCGCGGGGCTCGACGAGGAGACGGTGGCGCAGATCGGCCCCCACACACTGCGCCACTCGTACGCCGCGCACCTCGCCGCGCGGGCGCTGGGGGTCGCGGAGCTCCGGGCGGCACTCCGGCAGCGCTCCCCGCGCCACGCGGCGAAGTACCTTCAGCGCTAGATTATCGTCCCATGACCGTGCCCGACCGCACCTCGCCCGCGATCGATGTGCGCGGCTTGACGCGCGCGTTCGGCGGGCGGCGGGCCGTGGACGGCGTCGCGTTCACTCTGCGTGGCGGGGAGTGCCTCGCGCTCTTCGGGCCGAACGGGGCGGGGAAGACGACGCTCCTCCGCATGCTCGCCGGGCTCCTGCGCCCCACGAGCGGCACCGCGCGCATCGGCGGCGTGGCGGTGCCCGGCGGCCCGGCGGTGCGCGCGGCGGTGGGGCTCATCTCGCACGCGAGCCTCCTCTACGGCGCGCTCACCGCGCTCGAGAACGTGGAGCTGGCCGCGAAGCTCTACGGGGTCCGCGAGCCGCGCGCTGCCGCGCTCCGCGCCCTCGAGGCGATGCGCGTGCGCGACCGCGCGGCGACGCCGGTGCGCGCGCTGAGCCGGGGGCTCCAGCAGCGCGTGTCGATCGCGCGAGCGATGGTGCACGAGCCCTCGGTGGTGCTTCTCGACGAGCCGTTCACCGGGCTCGACGCCGCGGGCGCGGCGGCGCTGACGAGCGCGCTCGTGGCGCTCCGCAGCTCGGGCGCCGCGCTCGTCCTCGTCACGCACAACCTCGACGAGGGGCTGAGCCTGGCGACGCACGTGGCGATCATGACCGCGGGGCGGTTCGTGCGCTTCGAGGAACGCGGCGCGCTCGACGCGCCGGCATACGCGGCCGCATACCGCGAGCTGGTGGCGCGTGGCGCCTAGCACGCTCACTGCCGCGCTCCTCATCGCGCGCAAGGACCTGGCGATCGAGTTTCGCACGCGCACGGCGTTCTTCTCCGCCGTCGTCTTCGCGCTCCTCGCGATCGTGATCTTCTACTTCGCGTGGGACCCGACGGCCGTGGCCGCCGTGGACTTGGCGCCCGGGGTGCTCTGGGTCATCTTCACGTTCTCGGGGCTCCTCGGGCTCCACCGTTCGTTCGGGGTGGAGATGGCGGATCGGGCGATCGACGGGCTCCTCGGCGCGCCGATCGCGCGCGAGGCGATCTACCTCGGCAAGGCGCTCGCGAACCTGGTGTTCGTGGCGGCGGTGCAGGTCATCGCGATCCCGGCGATCGTGCTCTTCTACAACATGCCGCTTGCGGGACGCGCCGCGCTCGCCGTCGCGGCGATCGCGCTCCTGGCGGCGATCGGGCTCACGGCGGTGGGGACGTTGTTCAGTGCCATGGCCGTGAACACGCGATTGGCCGAGCTGTTGCTGCCGATGCTCTCGCTCCCGTTCTTCGTGCCGATCATCATGCCTGCCGCGCAGGCCACGGCGCGGCTCCTGAGCGGCCGGCCGGTGAGCGAGGCGGCGAGCTGGCTCAAGATCCTGATCGCGTTCGACCTGGTGTTCGTCGTGGCCTGCATGCTCGCGTTCCCTCACACGATCGAAGAATGAACGATTCCACGCTGCACTCTCACGCGCCCCCGATCGCCGCGCCGCACGCGGGCACGCGGGGGGGAGGCCCAGACTGGCTGTTCGTCGCCGCGGCGCTGGCGGTGGCGGGCACGCTCGTCCGCGCGATCTGGTTCACGCCGATCGAGGCGATCCAGGGGCCGGCGCAGAAGATCTTCTACGTCCACGCCCCGTCGGCGTGGGTCGCGTTCCTGGCGTTCGGGATCGTGGCGCTCACGAGCATCCTCTACCTGTGGTTGAAGGACTGGCGCCTCGACTGCGTGGCCGAGAGCTCGGCCGAGGTGGGGGTCGTGTTCACCACCGTGGTGCTGATCAGCGGCCCGCTCTGGGGGAAGCCGATCTGGGGGACGTGGTGGACGTGGGACGCCCGGCTCACGCTCACGCTCTTCCTCTGGTTCATCTACATGGGCTACCTCGTGCTGCGCGGGGCGATCGAGGACCGCGCGATGCGCGCGCGCTACTCGGCGGTGCTCGGGATCCTGGGGGCGCTCCTGATCCCGTTCATCCACCTGAGCGTGTACCTGTTCCGCACGCTGCACCCCATGCCGATCGTGCTCAAGCCGAGCGCGCCGTCGCTCCCGGGGGACATGCTCACGACGCTCCTGCTGTCGTTCGCGTCGTTCACGCTCCTGTACATCGCGCTCCTGCGGGCCCGCTACCGCCTGGCGACGGAGCGCGACGAGCTCGAGGCGGAGGATCGCACGTGATGTTGCACAACGAGAAGTACTACTACGCGGCGTACACGGCGGCGGTGGTGCTCTACGCGGCGTACGCGTTCAGCATCTGGTGGCGGCGGAAGAAGGTGCGCGAGCGGCGGGCGGAGGGGACGTCGCGGTAGTGAGATTCGGAACAACGAGGGGAGATCGCCAAGAGGGAGGCGCGGGCGCGTTGGGGTAGCAGGAGAGATTAAGCAGCCGCCAGCAGTCGCGCGGCCAGCGGGCGGTATTGCTCCGGACCTCTGCGGAAGGTGAGCTCCAGATCGTTACAGACTCGTACTGCCTTCGACATGTTGGGATACATCCATGATATCGCGTCCAGAATCTCGTCGTAGTGCTTGAGAAGGTCGCGGTTCCATATCGGTTCATGGTGGGCGATCCGATTGCGGAACTCCCGAATCCCATCCATGCGAGCTTGCACATTTTGACGCGAACGCCCGGCTCGTGGCATGTGCGGGAACACGCGCGGGAGGAGCGTCGGCCAGAGCTTCGGGCCGTCAGCGCGCGAATGATCGTAGGGGGCTCGACAGAGGGCTGTCCAGAAACCGAAGCCCAGCTTGGCAACAAGCCGCCCTTGCGTCTGAAAGCGTGGATTCCGCTCGAGACGTTGGATGGCTTCGTCCACTTGTGCCTGCTCTCTCGCAAAGAGGAACGTTGGCTTCGCGCCAAGCCGCATCCAAACGGCCCGATAGTCCGCCCAGCCGTGTTCACGTGGCGCTGAGAGGCACGAAACAAATTGTTCCTCAGTGCGACTTCAAGGACATGAAGGGACGGATGGAAGGCGATACACAGCGCGCCATTCCAGAGATACCGGGCAAGCGCGTCCGTGCTATCCAAATCCGTGTCGAGGCTGTAAGCGCCTAGCCGTTCATGAGACATGGCAGCGCACAGCTCGCTGAGGCGAATCATAGGCGTGTAGCTCTTGCAAGTGACCCTTGCAGGGTGGGGGCGTTCAGGTTAAGGTTGACTGTCATTCCTCAGATCGTCCTATACTGGTAGCGATACCAGCACGTCGCTGAGGTTAGAACCCCCCGGGCCTTGGGCGCGGGGGGTTCTTCGCGATGGCGAGTGTCATCTCTTCATGTACGATCTCGCTGTGGCGTGGCTCCTACCACGGCTGGGGTGCAAGAACGGCCACCGAGGCTCCCGCCAGGATGCTTCCCGGTGTCGCTCGTCGAGTGAAACGGTATCACCACTGACCTCGCTCCGCCGTTGAGTTTGCGCTCCGATCCGGCCATCTTGTCGCGATGTCACCTCCCGAGGCGCCCCGCGGCGCCGTCGTCTCCCTCGTCGGCGCCGGCCCCGGCGACCCCGACCTCCTCACGGTGCGTGCGCGCGCGTTGCTCGCGGCGTGCGATGCGATCGTCTACGACGCCCTGGTCAACCCGCTGATCCTCGCGGACCCTGCAGTGCGGCGCGATGCGGAGCGCCACTTCGTCGGGAAGCGCGGCGGCGCGCCGTCGGCATCGCAGGACGAGATCACGGCGCTCCTCGTGCGGCTGGCGCGCGAGGGGAAGCGCGTGGTGCGGCTCAAAGGGGGGGACCCGCTGGTGTTCGGGCGCGGGAGCGAGGAAGCGCAGGCGCTCGCCGCGGCGGGGATCCCGTTCGAGATCGTCCCCGGTGTGACCGCGGGGGTGGCGGCGCCGGCGTACGCGGGGATCCCGGTCACGCACCGCGGGCTCGCGACGTCGGTGACGTTCGTGACGGGGCACGAAGATCCCACCAAGGGGCACACCGACACCGACTGGGGCGCGCTCGCCCGCGCGGGGGGCACGATCGTGCTGTACATGGGGGTGAAGCGCCTCCCCGCGATCGTCCAGGCGCTCACGGCCGGCGGCCTCGCGGCCGACACGCCGACGGCGGCGATCGAGTGGGGAACGTACCCGCGGCAACGCACCGTGGTCGCGACGCTGGGGACGATCGTCGAGGCTGCGCAGCGCGCGCAGATCTCGGCGCCGTCGATCACGGTGATCGGCGACGTGGTGCGCGTGCGCGACGAGATCCGCTGGTTCGACGTGCGCCCGCTGCACGGGCGGCGCGTGATCGTCACCCGGGCGCGCGCGCAGGCGTCGGCGCTGAGCGCGGAGCTCCGCGCGCTCGGCGCCGAGGGGATCGAGGCGCCGGCGATCCGCATCGAGCCGCTCGACGCCGCGCCGCTCGAGCGCGCGCTCGGCCGGCTGAGCACGTATCAGTGGGCGATCTTCACCAGCCAGAACGCCGTGGAGCTGGCGTGGGGCGCGCTGCGGCGGCGCGGGGGGGACGCGCGCGCCTTCGCCGGGGTGAACGTCGCCGCGGTGGGTCCGGCCACCGCGGACGCGCTCCTCGCCTGCGGGCTCGCGGTGGACGTCATCCCCGAGCGTTATGTGGCCGAGGGGCTCATCGAGGCGCTGCGCGCGCGGAGCGACGTGCGTGGGGCGCGGGTGCTCTTCGCCAGGGCCGAGGGGGCGCGGGAGCTCCTCCCCGCGGCGCTGCGCGAGATGGGGGCGGAGGTCGACGAGGTCCCCGTCTACCGCTCCGTCCCCGACCCCGAGGGGAGCGAGGCGGCCCGCGCCGCGCTCCGCGACGGCCAGGTCGACCTCGTCACCTTCACCTCCGGGTCCACCGTGCGCTTCTTCGTGGACGCCGTGGGCCTGGAGGCGGCGCGCCGGGCGCGCGTGGCGTCCATCGGCCCCATCACGAGCGACGCGGCGCGGTCGCTCGGGCTCACCGTGGACGTGGAGGCGGCGGAGGCCACGATCCCCGGGCTCGTGCGCGCGGTGGTCGACGCGCTGCGCCGCACGTGACGGGCGCCGCGCGCCGGGCGGCGGGCGGCGATTAGATTTCCAGCGCCATGTCCCGTCCCCGTTGCGTCAACGCTCGCCCGCTCGATCGGCCCGTGCCCGCAGAGCCCCGCGCATGACCGCGCGCCGAAAGCGCCCCGCGGAGGGGGGACCGATTCGTATCGCCACGCGGTCGTCGGAGCTCGCGTTGCGGCAGGCGCGCATGGTGCAGGCGGCGCTCGCCGCGCGCGGGCAGGCGGCCGAGCTCGTCCCCTTCAAGACCACCGGCGACAAGCGGCTCGATGAGCCGTTGGCCGCGATCGGCGCCAAGGGGCTCTTCACCCGCGAGCTGGAGGAGGCGCTGAGCAAGGGGCGCGTGGACTGCTGCGTGCACTCGCTCAAGGACCTCCCCACCGAGTCCCCCGACGGGCTCACGCTCATCGCCATCCTCGAGCGCGAGGACCCGCGCGACGTGCTCGTGGTGAACGACACGATCGTCGCCGAGGGGATCGGGGACCTGCCGCGCGGGAGCCGCGTGGGGACGTCGAGCCTCCGGCGGCGCGCGCAGCTCGCGGCGCTGCGTCCGGACGTGGAGATCGTCGAGCTGCGGGGCAACGTCCCCACGCGGCTTCGCAAGGTGGAGGAGGGGCAGGTGCACGCCGCCATCCTCGCCGCGGCCGGGCTCAAGCGGCTCGACGTGCACCAGCGCATCGACGCGTGGCTCGAGCCCCCCGACTGGCTCCCCGCGCCGGGGCAGGGGGCGATCGCCGTGCAGTCGCGCGCGGACAACGCGGCGGTGAACGCCGCCCTCGCGCCCCTGCACCACGCGCCCACCGGGCTCGCGACGGGGGCGGAGCGCGCCTTCCTCGCGGCGCTCCAGGGCGGGTGCCAGGTGCCGATCGGCGCGCTCGTCATGCGCGACGGGGACGGGCTCGTGCTGCACGGGCTCATCGCCGATCCGCGTGGCCGCCGCGTGCTGCGCGGCGCGGTCCCCGTCGACCCCGCCGTCCCCGAGCGCGCGGGGGCGGCGCTGGCCGCCGAGCTTCTCGCGCGCGGCGGGGCGGAGCTCCTGGCGACGGTGCGCGACCTGGCCCGCGTCCCCGCGCCCCAACCGGAATGACCGATCTCGGAGATCGTGATGCCTGAGTTTCCCGCGTATCGTCCCCGCCGCCTGCGCCGCAGCGAGCCGCTGCGGCGCCTCGTGCGCGAGACGTGGCTCGCGCCGGAGCAGTTCATCCTCCCCCTGTTCGTGCGCTCGGGGAGCGGGGTCCGCCAGCCGATCGGGTCCATGCCCGGTGTGGCGCAGCTCTCGGT
>JADGGM010000183.1 GCA_019689955.1 Gemmatimonadaceae bacterium | reverse complement strand
CAGCCGCGCGGCGCACGCCGGCCGTGACCCGCGTCCTCGGCATCGAGACCTCCTGCGACGAGACCTCGGCCGCGGTGCTCGAGGGGACGGGCGACGACGTCGCGCTGCGCTCGCTCGTCATCCTCTCGCAGGACGTGCACCGCGTGTTCGGCGGCGTGGTCCCCGAGATCGCCTCCCGCGCGCACCTCACCGCGATCGTCCCCGTCGTCGAGCGCGCGCTCGCCGATGCCCAGACCCCGCTCGCCGCGATCGACGCCGTCGCCGTGACCAACGCCCCCGGGCTCGTCGGCGCGCTGCTCGTCGGGCTCAGCTATGGAAAAGCGCTCGCCTTCGCGTGCGGGATCCCGGCGATCGGGGTACACCACATGGAAGGGCACCTCTTCGCCACGACGCTCGAGCACCCCGAGGCGGTGCCACCGTTCACCGCGCTGCTCATCTCGGGGGGGCACACGCTCCTGGCCGACGTCGAGGCGTGGGGGCGCTACCGCCTCCTCGGCGCCACGCGCGACGATGCCGCGGGGGAAGCGTTCGACAAAGTCGCCAAGCTGCTCCAGCTCCCCTACCCCGGCGGCCCGCACGTCGAGCGGCTCGCGCGCGAAGGGGAACCGGGGCGCTACCGGTTCACGCGCCCCATGCTGCGCGCGGACCAGCAGCCCGGCGACCCGGAGTACTACGACGTGTCATTCAGTGGGCTCAAGACCGCCGTCCTCCACGCCGTCCGCAATGCCGGCGACGTGGAGCGCGAGCGCGCGTCGATCGCCCGCGCCTTCCAGGACGCGCTCATCGGCACGCTGGTCGAGAAGACCGCGCGCGCGGTACGCCAGTACGGGCGCACGCGCGTGGTCCTGGGCGGCGGCGTGGCCGGGAACCGTACGCTGGTCGAGGCCATGCGCGCTCACCTGGCGCCGCTCGGCGCGCGCGTCTATGCTCCATCGTCGCGCCTGGCCACCGACAATGCGGCCATGATCGCCCGCGCCGGGCTCTTTCACCTCGAGCAGGGCGAGCGCGCCCCGCTCGACCTCAACGCCTACGCCTCCGCGCCCCTACCCGGACTCTCGACCGCATGATCGTCCACCACCCTCTGAGCTACACGATCGGCTCGTTCACGTTCACCGGGTTCGGGCTCGCGGTGCTCCTCGCGTTCGTGATCGCGCAGATCATCTGCCAGCGCGAGCTCGCCCGCCGCGGGCACGATCCGGCCCCCATCGGTGACCTCACCTTCGCCGCCGTGATCGGCGGGCTCGTGGGCGCCAAGGTGTACTACGCGTTCCTCACCGGCGACATCTCCACGCTCCTGAGCCGCGGCGGCTTCGTGTTCTGGGGCGGGCTGATCGGCGGGATCATCGCCGTGCTGCTCGTGGTGAAAGCGAAGGGACTGAGCGTCCAGCGCATCGCCGACGTCGCCGGGATCGGGATCGCCGCTGCGTACTCCATCGGCCGCACCGGCTGCTGGGCCGTCGGCGACGACTACGGCCGTCCGTGGAGCTCGCCGCTCGCCGTGCAATTCCCGAACGGCGCCCCCCCGTCGACGGCGTTCGAGATGCACCGGACCTTCGGCATCCCGATCCCCCCGGGGGTGAACCCCGGCACCGTGCTCTCGGTCTACCCCACGCAGCTCCTCGAGGTGGCGCTCGGCTTCGTGATGTTCCTGATCTTGTGGCGCCTCCGCGATCACAAGCACGCCGAGGGGTGGCTGTTCGGCGTGTACATGGTGCTCGCCGGGATCGAGCGCTTCCTCGTGGAGTTCCTCCGCGCGAAGGATGACCGCTTCTTCGGCGGCCTCACCATGGCGCAGCTCCTCGCGCTCCTCTTCGTCGTGGCGGGCGTGGTGTGGATGAACGCGCGCAAGACCGTGCGCGCCGGCGCACCGGGGATCTACGCGCCGGTGGTCTGATACGTTCCACGCTTCGGCGCCGGACCGCCGGACTCATCTGTTGTCGTATCACATCTCGTTGCGCACTGTCGTGACACATCGTCGGCACAGGAGGGGTACGAGGCCGCCACGGGCGTGATGGGGGCTCGCGCCCCTTGCCGGGCGGGCGCCGCGGCTGCATTTCAGTCCGGCGGTCCCACCCCATTTCCTCCGGAGGGTTGCATGGCCTTCGCACGCCTGCGATGGCGCTCGATCGAATGGAAGCTCCCCCTCCTCATCTCCGCCCTCCTCGCCGCAGTCGTCGTTGCGTTTGCCGTGGTGCTCTATGGCCAGTTGCAGGCCCTGGTGGCGCGCAACGCTCGCGAGCGCCTGCAATCCGTGTCGCAGCAATTCGCGACCCTCCTCACGGCTTCGATGCGCCCCACGCTCGCGGCGGCGAGCCAGCTCGCGAGCGATTCGGCGCTCCGCGCGTATCTGGCGACCCCCACCCCCGCGGCGCGACGCGCGGCGGAGCAGCACTTCGCGGCGCTCCTCGCGAGCGGGAAGAGCCCGCCCCGCGGGCTGGAGCTGCGCGACGGCGCGAAGCGCGTGGTGCTGCGCGCGGGCGAGATCCCCGAGGTGCTCGCCACGGCGCCGGAGGTGCTCACGCCCCCCATGCCGCCCGTGGGGGGCGCGTGGATCGGTGGCCTGCACCCGGTGCGCGATTCGGTGTTCGCGAGCATCACCACGGTGCTCACGCGGGCGCCGGCCGACACCCTCGGCTACGTCGTGCAGTACGTGCATCTCAGCCTGCAAGGCGGGGCGGCGATTCGGGACCTGATCGGCAACGACGCGGGGTTCCTCCTGGGTAACCGCGACGGCTCCTTCTGGACCGACTTCACGCGCGTGGTCCCCGGGCCGCGCATCGATCGTGGTCGCCCCACGCCGATCGCGGACGCGGTCCACGACGGTGCGCCGTGGCTCGGCGCGTACGCGGATCTCTCGTCCATGCCGTGGACCGTATGGGTGGGGTTCCCCGAGCGCACCGTGCTCGCGCCGGTCCACACCGTGCTGCGCCACATGTTCGTGCTCGCGGTGGCGGTCATCCTCGTGGGCGCGGCCGTGGGGTGGGGGGCGAGCCGCCGGATCACGCGGCCGCTGGGCGAGGTCGTGGACGCCGCCGAAGGAATCGCCGCGGGCGACTACTCGCGCCGGGCGCCGAGCACGCGCACCGACGAGCTTGGGCGACTCGCCACCTCGTTCAACACCATGGCGGCACAGGTGGAGGAAGGGCGCCGCGACCTCGAGCAGCGCGTCGCCGACCGCACGCGCGAGCTGAGCGAAGCGCTCGAGCGCCTGCACGCCGCGCAGGAGGAGCTCGTGCGGCGCGAGAAGCTCGCGCTCTTGGGGCAGCTCGCCGGCGGCGTGGGACACGAGCTGCGCAACCCGCTCGGCGTGATGACGAACGCCGTGCACTACCTCGGCATGGTGCTCACCGACGCGCCGCCGACCGTCGCCGAGTACCTCGGCATCCTGCGGACGCAGATCGGCATGGCCGAGCGCATCGTGGGCGACCTGCTCGACTCGGCCCGCGTGAAGGCCCCCCAGCGGGAGCCGGTGAGCGTGTCGCAGCTCGTACAGCGGCAGCTCGAACGCGTGGACACGCCCGACGGCATCGCCGTGCAGCTCGACCTCCCCCCCGACCTCCCGCACGTGTGCGTGGACTCCATGCAGATCGGGCAGGTGCTCCTCAACCTGCTCACCAACGGCGTGCAGGCCATGACCCCACAGGGAGGGAGGCTCACCATCCGCGCGCGGGCCGATGGCGCGCGCGTCCGGATCGACGTCATCGACACCGGCCCCGGGATCTCCGCGGAGACCCTCCCGAAGATCTTCGAGCCCCTGTTCACGACCAAGGCGCGCGGCATCGGGCTCGGGCTCTCCGTCGCACGGACCCTGGCCACGGCGAACGACGGCACGCTCACCGTCGCCAGCCGGGCGGGCGAGGGGGCGACCTTCACGCTCACGCTCCCCACGCTCGAGCGAGGTGCCGCATGAACCGCCGCATCCTGATCGTGGATGACGATCGCCAGATGGTGAAGACGCTGCGCGACATCCTGGCGCTGCGCGGCTGGGACTCCGACGGGGCCTACAGCGGCGAGGAAGCGGTGGCCGCGGCGCGGGCGCGCGACTACCTGGTCGTGCTCATGGACGTGCGCATGGGGGGGATGAACGGCGTCGAGGCGCTCCGCGCGATCCGCGCCGAGCACCCCGAGATGCACGTCGTGCTCATGACCGCGTACACGGCGAGCGAGCTCCTCGCCGAGGGAGAGCGCGAGGGGGCGCTGCGCATCCTCGCCAAGCCCGTGGCGCCCGACGATCTCGCCACCTTCCTCGACACGCTCATGCACGGCACGCGATCGGTGCTCGTGGTGGACGACAACAGCGAGTTCCTGCACACCATCGCCACGCTGCTGCGCGCGCGCGGCTTCGAGGTGCTCGAGGCCCGGTCGCTCGACGAGGCCGTGCTGACGTTGGAGCAGCAGACGCCCGGAGCCATCCTCCTCGACCTCCGGCTCGACGGGATCGATCCCACGGACTCGGTGCTCGCGATCCGGCGCGTGAGCCCCGCGGTGGCGCTCGTCCTCTACAGCGGGTACCCGACCGCGCTCGCCGAAACGACCGCCCGTCTCCCCGCAGCATGGATTCGCGGGACGCTGCAAAAGCCCTTCCCCCCCGACCGTCTCATCGCGCTCCTCGATGCAATCTTCGCCAACTGACGCGCTCCCCATCCTGGTCGTCGACGACGACGACCACATGCTCAGGACCATCGGCGACATTCTCCGCTTCCGCGGGTACGCCCCAATCGCGGTGCCCAGCGGGCGCGCCGGACTCGCCGCGGCCGAGCAGATGAGCAGCCCGCCGGCGATCGCGCTCGTCGATCTCCGGCTCCCGGACATGGACGGGATCGAGCTCGTCAGCCGACTGCGCGCGCTCTCCGAGCTCACGGAGGTGGTGATCCTCACCGGGAACGCGTCGCTCGACAGCGCGGTCCGTGCGCTCCGCGAGCAGAGCTACGACTATCTCGTGAAGCCGGTCCAGCCGGATTTCCTCCTGCGCAGCATCGACCGCGCGGCCGAGCGGTGGCGGCGCAAGAGCGCCGAGGTCGCCGCGCAGGAGAGCCGGGAGCGGCTGCGGCGTATGTTCGACCACGTGCGCGACGCGCTCGTCATCACCGATGCGACGGGGCACATCCTCGACGCCAACCCGGCCGCCGCCGCGCTCGCCGGGGTGCCGATCGAGGGGCTGCGCGAGCGGACCATCGCCGGCATGCTCGGCACGGAGCTCGGCCCGCTCGCCGAGGGCGCGGGAACGCGCGTGGAGTACGAGATGCGGAGCCCCGGCGGCGCGGCGCGGGTCGTCGAGGTCCAGACCGACACGTTCGCCCCCGGGATGTACGTGCACACCGTGCGCGACCTCACCGAGCGGCGGCGGCTCGAGGAAGAGCTGCATCAGTCGCGGAAGATGGACGCGATCGGCCGCCTCGCCGGCGGCGTGGCGCACGACATCAACAACGTGCTCACCGCCATCCTCTGCTACAGCGAGCTGCTGATCAACGACCTCAAGGAGACCGACCACCGCCGGGCGGACGTGAGCGAGATCCGGCAGGCCGCCCGGCGCGCCGCCGCGCTCACCGGGCAGCTCCTGGCGTTCAGCCGCAAGCAGGTGCTCCAACCGCGCGTGCTCGACCTCAACGCCGTGGTGGACGAGATGGAGCGCATGCTCGCCCGCGTGATCGGCGAGGACATCACCCTCCTCCGCCAGAGCGCCCCGGACCTCTGGCCCGTGCGCGCGGACCCCGGGCAGCTCAGCCAGGTGCTGATGAACCTCGCCGTCAACGCGCGCGACGCGATGCCCGGCGGCGGCCGCCTCACGATCGAGACCGCCAACACCTCGCTCGCCCAGCTCCGGCTCCACCGCCACGGCGTGATCGAGCCCGGGGACTACGTGCTCCTCCGCGTCACCGACAGCGGCGCCGGGATCCCCGACGACGTCCTCGCCAACATCTTCGAGCCGTTCTTCACGACCAAGGAGCGGGGGAAGGGGACCGGGCTCGGGCTCTCGACGGTGTACGGCATCATCGCGCAGAGCAACGGCCGGATCGAGGTCGCGAGCTCCGTCGGCGTGGGGACGACCTTCACGATCTATCTCCCGCGCGCCAAGGGGGAGGAGCTCCCCCCGGAGCCGCGGCGGAGCACTTCCACCACCGCCGCGGAACCCGGCCACGAGACGATCCTCCTCGTGGAGGACGAGGACATGCTCCGCACCCTCCTCGTCCGCATCCTCACGCAGCAGGGCTACCGCGTCCTCGCCGCGAGCGACGCGACCGAGACGCTCACGCTGGCCCGCAACCACCTCGCGGAGGTGGAGCTCCTGGTGATCGACATCGTCATGCCGGGGATGAGCGGCCGCGAGCTCGCCGACCGCCTGGTGGAGATGCGCCCGGACATCAAGGTGCTGTACATGACCGGCTACACGGACGATGCGCTGGTCCAGTACGGCGTGTCCGACCTTCGCCGGAGCATCCTCCAGAAGCCGTTCAGCAACCAGACGCTCACGCGCAAGATCCGCGAGATCCTCGACGGCACGGAGTGAGGGGGGGGCGGTGGCGGGCAGCTCAGCTCGGCGAGTCACGCTAATGCGATCG
>JADGGM010000182.1 GCA_019689955.1 Gemmatimonadaceae bacterium | reverse complement strand
CGCCCCGAGCGAGCCCCCGCCGCCCCCACCACACGAGGGGCGGTCGTGGTACGTCGCTCCGAGCGGAACCAGCAGCGGCGCGGGGACCGTCGACGCGCCCTGGGACCTGCCCACCGCGCTCGCCGGAGCGCGCGGCGCCGTCCAGCCCGGTGACACCGTGTGGCTGCGCGCGGGCACGTACGGCCCCGGCTCCTTCCACGCGACCAGCAGCGGGACCGCAGCCGCGCCCATCATCGTCCGGCAGTATCCTGGCGAGCGCGCCACCATCGACGGCAACCTCGTCGTCGACGGCCAGTACACCTGGTTCTGGGGCTTCGAGCTCACCAGCTCCACGACGAGCAACACCAACCTCGAAGCGATCACCTCGCACTGCCCGGGGTGCCGCTTCATCAACCTCGTCATCCACGATGTGTCGGGGAGCGGGCTCGGGCTCTGGTCTGAAGGACCGGACCAGGAAGCGTACGGCAACATCCTCTACAACGTCGGCTACTACGCGCCCGGGGCCACGCAGTGGGCACACGGGATCTACGCGCAGAACCAGACCGGTACCAAGCGGCTCATCAACAACCTGCTGTTCGATACCTTCGGCTACGGTCTCCACGTCTACGGCTCGGATGCCGCGTACCTGCGCAACTTCACGATCGACGGCAACGTGGTGGTGAACAGCGGGCTGGGCTCGGGGATGGACTACCAGATCGGCGGAACGGTGCCCGTGGAGAATCTCACCTTCACGCACAACATGAGCTACCTGAGCCCGGGACGCCGCTCGAACACCGCCCGCATCGGCTACACCTGGGGACCGGTGAACACCGATGGGACGATCACCGACAACTACTTCGTCGGCCAGGTCATGGTCTCGCACTGGAAGCGCGTGACCTTCGAGCGCAACACGGTGATCGACCCCGTCGGCGCCGTGATCACCCTCGAGCTGGCTGACGGCCAGGGTATGACCACCGGGCTGTGGAGCTCGAACAACTACCTCAAGCACACTGACGGCGTCCAGTTCGCCGTGGTCGACCCCTCGGGGGAAAAGGGGTACTCGCTCACCGGGTGGCAGCAGGCCACCGGCCTCGACCACGGCAGCTCCCTCTCGAGCGACACGCCCGTGGACGCGCCGCAGCACATCGTGGTCGAGCCCAACCAGTACGAGCCGGGGCGCGCGAACGTGATCGTCTACAACTGGCCGCGGTCCGCCTCGGTGAGCGTCGACCTCTCCGGCGTGCTCGACGCCGGCGACCGGTACGAGGTGCGCGACGCGCAGAACTTCTTCGCCCCGCCCGTCCTCTCGGGGACGTATTCCGGCGATCCGATCGCCATCCCGATGGACGCGCGCCCCGCCGCGCCGGCGATCGTGCCGCCGCCCCATCCGCCTCCGCCCACCGGTCCCGAGTTCGGCGTCTTCGTCGTCCTCCGCGTATCAACGCAATAGCCTCTGGTGCGGGAACGTCCCACGGGTCACGTTGTATTGATGAGATGACTCGCGGGGGTGAGCGCCCATGTGGCAGCTCGGACAGGTGGGAGATCGTACGACCGACGCACGCGCCCGGCGCGGGGCGCGCGTCGTGAGGGGACTGCTCTGTGCCGCCGCGCTCGCGGTGGTCCCCGCCACTGCGTCCGCGCAGAGCGGTGGCGATGGGTTCTTCTTCAAGCCGCCGGCCGGGAGCATCACGCTCTACGGCGGCTTCGACCACGCCAACGCGGGGAGCGACATCTTCTCGTTCACCACCAGCCAGCTCACCGTCGATCGCGGCGACTTCAGCGCGCCCACCGTGGGGGTCGACCTCTCGTTCCGCCTGGCTTCGCGCTTCGATGCGGTCCTCGGCGTGGCCTACGCCGGCCGAAGCACCCCCTCCGAGTTCCGCGACTTCGTCGACCAGAACGACCTCCCGATCCAGCAGACGACGACGTTCCAGCGTCTGCCGGTCAGCGCGAGCCTCAAGGCGTACCTCGTCCCGCGCGGCCGCACGATCGGCCACTATGCGTGGGTGCCGAACAGGTACGCGCTCTACGTGGGCGCCGGCGGTGGCGCCATGTGGTACCGCTTCCGCCAACGCGGCGACTTCATCGACTTCAACACGAACGAAGTGTTCAGCGACACCTTCGCCTCGTCGGGGTGGACCCCGGAAGGGCACGCGCTCGCCGGGCTCGAGATCTCCCTGAGCCCGCGCTGGGCGATCACGACCGAGGGGCGGTACACGTGGGCTCGAGCGACGCTCGGCAGCGATTTCTCGGGCTTCCAGCGAATCGACCTGTCCGGTGTCTCGGCCACGGCCGGGCTGACCGTCAGGTTCTGAGAGGAGAGACCATGTCCATGCGTGCGCACGTCCGCCGTTCGGTCGCCGTCGCGGCCGCTCTGGCGATGGGAGCAGTGCTGACGGCGTCGGCAGCTCGGGCGCAGCAGCAGACCACTCGCACCGACCCGCGGTGGACCCCGTGGCTCGGGTGCTGGGAGCCGCCCGGCGCCCGCGCGGCGAACGACAGCGCGGGCGCGCAGACCGTGTGCGTCATCCCCGTGGCCGACAGCCCGGCAGTCGACATCGCGACCATCGCCGGCGGCCAGATCACGCACCGCGAGCGCGTGAGCGCGACGGGACGCCGAGAGGCCTCCACCGAGGGCGGGTGCACCGGGTGGAAGAGCGCGACGTGGTCCTCCGACGGCCTGCGCCTCTACCTGCGGTCCGAGGCAACCTGCACCGGGAACGTCGAGCGGCGTACCTCCGGCATGTTCGCCATCTCCCCCACGGGGCGGTGGCTCGACATCGAGAGCGTCGCATCCGGGGGAAGCACCGCGATGCGCGTCGTGCGCTACGTCGAGGCCCCTGTCCCGGCCGTGGCCGAACATGAGCTGGCTCCCGTGGTCGGTGCGCGATCGCTCGCCGTGAGCACCGCGCGCTCGGCTGCGAGCGCGGCCGCCACACCGGGTGCCGTCGTCGACGCCGCCCACCACGTCGACGCGAGCGTGGTCCAGGCGTGGCTCGTCGAGCGGCACGACCGTCTGGCGGTGAACGGGAAAGAGCTCGTCAAGCTCGCCAATGCCGGCGTCCCCGGCTCGGTGATCGACGTCATGGTCGCGCTCTCGTACCCGGACATGTTCTCCATCGCGTCGTCCGGGAGCCCTGTCCGGGCCGCGCCCGGTGAGCGGAGCGGCGCCGAGGGGTACGCGGAGCAGGGGAACGGGACCGTCATCCCCGTCTACATGAACCCGTACGGCTACTCGCCGTGCGACTGGGGCTACTGCGCCGGCTTCGGCTACCTTCCGTTCGGCTACCTTCCGTTCGGGTACGGCTGGTACGGCGGCGGTCCGATCATCGTCGTCCCGGCCCGCGGGAAACCCGCGACGGCACACGGAAAGGTCATCAAGGGGCGCGGCTACTCGCGAGGCACGCAGCCGTCCGCGTCCCCATCGGGGACCGGCGGGATCGTCGAGTCGCCGCGCGGAACCCGCACGGCCCACGGCACCGGCGCCTCGAGCTCCGGCGCCTCGAGTCGCGGCAGCTCGAGCTCCGGAAGCACCTCCAGCGGAGCCACGACGCGCACCGCCAAGCCTCGCCCGTAGTCGCATCGCCCTCGCCGGGCCCGCGGCCCGAGCGCAGCGCGCGGGAATCCTGCGCGTGCGCCGCGGGCCGCCCGTCGTCTCCGGCACCCTCGATGCACGCACGTCGCACGGCGCCAACGGTCGGCCCCGCGTAGCCGTAATCGATCAAACATCCGGCCCGCACGAGCCCCACGCCGCCCGCTGGCGCGCCACGCCCCCCGCCCGATCCGGCGTCGCTCGTCGAGCGCGCCCGTACGTTGCGGGCGCACAGCCACCGTCACGGAGGAGGGACGCATGCCACTGGATGTCTTCGCCATGGAGCGGATGCAGTCGACGTGGGAGAACGTCGTCGAGCGCGACATGAGCGAGTCGGGGATCCGCGCGGTGACCATGCGCGAGCTGATCGACCTCGGGCTCGATCTCGATGCGCTGCTCGACACCCCACTCGGCTACAGCCAATCGAACGGCACGCTCGCCCTCCGCGAGCGCCTCGCCGCGCTGTACCCCGGCGCCACCCCCGACCACATCGAGGTGACCAACGGCACCTCCGAGGCCAACTACGTGCTCGCCCTGAGCCAGCTCGGCCCCGGCACGCGCTTCGCGCTCGAGGTGCCCAACTACCTCCAGCTCTGGGGCGTTCCACGCGGGCTCGGCGCCGCGGTCGACACTTTCCACCTCCGCCCCGATGCGACCGGCGCCTGGCGCCTCGACGAGGAGGAGCTCGAGCGCGCCATCGTCCCCGGGACGAAGCTCGTCTACGTCACCAACCCGAACAATCCCACCGGCGCCGTGCTCACCGCACGCGAGATGGAGCGCATCGTCGCGCGCTGCGAGGCCGTGGGCGCGTATCTCATCGCCGATGAGGTCTACCAGGGCTCGGAGATCAACGGCGCGCGCACGCCGAGCTTCTGGGGGATGTCCGACCGCGTCATCGTGACGAGCGGGCTCTCCAAGGCGTACGGCATCCCCGGCGTGCGCATCGGCTGGATCGTCGGCCCCACCGACGTCGTCGCGCGCTGCTGGGCGCACCACGACTACCTCACGATCGGTCCCAGCCGGCTGTCGGACGCCGTGGCGTGCGTGGCCGTCGCCCCGGCCGTGCGGGAGCGGCTCTACCGCCGCACGCGCACGATCCTGCGCGAGAACCTCCCCGTCTTCGGCGCCTGGGTGAGCGGGCTGCACGGGCTCCTCGAGTGGAGCCCTCCCGCCGCGACGGCGACTGCGTTCGTGCGCTGCGCCGGGCCGCTCGCCGGTGTCCCGAGCCACACGATCGCCACCCACCTCATCGACGCACTGAGCGTCCTCATCGTCCCCGGCAGCCACTTCGGGCTCGAGGGGTATCTGCGTATCTGGACCGGCGGCGCTCCCGACGTCCTCGCCGACGGTCTCGCGCGCATCGCGCGTGGGCTCGACGATCTCGCGCGCGCGCCGCGCGCCGTGGCGGCCGCGGGACGGCACGACATGCCGAGCGCCGAGTTCGTGCCTTGATGGGAGCGGGGCGCACGGCGTCGGAGAGCTCGGCCGCGCCGCGCATCATCCACGCGGCAGAGCTCGAGCACGCGATCGATCTCCCGCGTCTCATCGACGAGATGGCCGGCGGGTTCATCGCGTATTCCGCCGGGCGCGTCGTGGTCCCGCCCGTCGGGCACCTGGGGTTCGACGAGCCGCCGGGGGATGTGCACATCAAGTACGGCTACGTCCGAGGCGACAGCGTCTACGTCGTGAAGATCGCCTCCGGATTCGAGCGCAACGTCTCCAGGGGGCTCCCACCCGGGGACGGGATGATGCTCGTCTTCGACCGCGCCACGGGGGTGGCCAGGGCCGTGCTCCTCGACCGCGGCGGGCTCACCGATCTCCGGACCGCCGTTGCCGGCGCGGTCGTCGCGCGCGCGCTCGCGCCGAAGGAGATCCGGCGGATCGGGATCATCGGGGCAGGGGTGCAGGGGCGGCTGCAACTGCGCTGCCTCGCCCACGTGACCACCTGTCGCGAGGCGATGGTGTTCAGCCGGACGCCGGCGCGGGCGGTCGAGTACGCGCGCGAGCTGGGCGCTGCGGGCTTTCGCGTCGCAGTGGCGCCATCGGCCGACGCCCTCGCCGCCGAGTGCAATCTCATCGTTACAGCCACCACCGCGCGCGCAGCACTGTTCGCGGCGCGGAGCGTATGCGCCGGGGCGCACGTGAGCGCATTCGGGGCGGACGCACCCGGGAAGCAGGAGCTGGATCCCGAGCTCTTCCGGCGCGCGGACATCGTGGTTGCCGACAGTCGAGCACAGGCGGCGGACCATGGGGATCTCGCGCACGCCCTCGCCTCCGGCGCGGTCGAGCTCGGGGACGTGCGGGAGCTCGGGGAGGTGCTGGCGTCGCCGGCGTTGGGGCGGACGAGCGATGATCAGATCACCGTGTGCGACCTGACCGGGGTTGCGGTGCAGGACATCGTGATCGCCAAGCACGTGCTCGCTCGCGCTGTGGATGGTGTGGCGGTGGGTGAGGAGGAGGGGTTGAAGTCGTCGCGCGGTGGCGGCTAGATTGTCGGCCCTTCGCGGGAGTGGTTTGCTTTGACTGAGTGGCCATTGACTTCCGGGTCGGTGCGCCTTACGTTTGGAGGCTGCCACGGAACTTTGGCGTGTTGTTGAATGCGCCTGTGGCGAAGGGGCCGGCTCAGCGGAAGGGATCGTTGGGCTGGCGGTCAGCGGTGCCGGGCGTGATTGAGGTTGCCTGGCGGCGTTGACAACGAGTGTTAGGTGGGTTAGTATAAGAGGCTGTCGCGCAAGCGACTAAGCGAGCTTTTTGACAATTGATGTGAGAGTGAGGTTGTGCGAGGCGGACTCGTCGATCTCGGGCCTGTTCAGGGCCTGGGGGAGAGTTCAGACCTGAACAATTTCGTGATTCGGACATCGTCGTGCGTAGAGCATGGCGACGGACCGATGAGCCATCGAGCTTTTCAATTATTGGAGAGTTTGATCCTGGCTCAGGACGAACGCTGGCGGCGTGCTTAACACATGCAAGTCGAGGGGGCCCTTTCGGGGGTCACCGGCGAACGGGT
>JADGGM010000181.1 GCA_019689955.1 Gemmatimonadaceae bacterium | reverse complement strand
ATCCCCCACCTCCCCCAGGTCGTGCACGAGGAGGATCCGGGTCCCGTTCACGTCCACGCTGTGCGGCGACTCATAGATCTCCCCACCCACCCCTTTCCCCGCCTCGGCGCGCAGTCCCTCACGGTCGCCGTCGTTGTGGCCGTACACGCCGGCGAAGGGGAGGTTGGCGTCCATCAGCGGGCGCAGGGCCCACGGGGAGCAGTAGTCGCCCGCGTGCAGCACCATCCCCACGCCCGCCTCCCGGAACTGGCGCGTGAGCTCGGCGATGGCGGGGAGACGGTCGTGCGTATCGGCAAGCAGGCCTACGAGCATCCGCCGGTCCTCCAGTCGGGGGTGAGCTGCTCGTGACGCACGAGGTCCTCGTATCGCTCGCGCGTGGTGATCACGCCGAAGCGCTCGCCGTCCACGAGTACCTCGGCGGCACGCGGGCGCGAGTTGTAGTTCGATGCCATCGAGAAGCCGTACGCGCCCGCGGAGTGGATGACGAGCAGGTCGCCGGGCTGCACGTCGTCCACGTCGCGGTCGAGCGCGAAGAAGTCCCCGCTCTCGCACACCGGCCCGACGATGTCGGCGACGACCCGCGCGCCCCGCGGGCGCACGGCCTCGATGCGGTGGTACGCGTTGTAGTGCGAGGGGCGCAGGAGGTCGTTCATCCCCGCGTCGGTGATCACGTACTCGCGCCCGCCGGTCCGCTTGCGGTAGAGCACGCGCGTGAGGAGCACGCCGGCGTTCCCCACGAGAAAGCGCCCGGGCTCCACGAGGAGCGTGAGCCGCGAGGCCGCGATCGACGGCAGCACGGCGTCGGCGAAGGCGTCGAGGTCTATCGGGGCTTCGCTGTCGTACGTGACGGCGAGCCCGCCGCCGATGTCGAGGTAGCGGATCTCCCCCGCCCCCTCGGCGCGGAGCTGTTCGTACAGCTCGAGGAGGCGGAGCATCCCGAGCCGGTACGGATCGAGCTCCGAGACCTGCGAGCCGATGTGCATGTCAAGGCCGAGGAGGCGCGTGTGCGGGAGCGACGCGGCGAGCCGCGCGACCGCGGGCGCCTCGCCGTACGGGATGCCGAACTTGAGGCCGCGTTCGCCGGTGCGCGTGTAGTGGTGCGGTGTGTTGACCGTCACCTCGGGGTTCACGCGGAGCGCGACGGGGGCGACGACCCCCAGGTCGCGCGCCACGCGCTCGAGGAGGCGCAGCTCTCCTTCGGACTCGACGTTGATGAGGAGCGTCCGCGCTTCGAGCGCCTCGCGGAGCTCGGCCTCGGTCTTCCCCACCCCGCTGAACACGATGTCCTCCCCGCCGAAGCCGGCGAGGCGCGCGCGGTAGAGCTCTCCCCCCGACACGATGTCGACCCCCGCGCCGAGCGAGCGCAGGAGGGCGAGGATGCCGAGGCTGGAGCTCGCCTTCACGCTGTAGTGCACGCGGTGCGGCACGGGCGCGAGCGCGCGCGCGAGCCGCGCGTACTGTTCGCGGATGGCGTTGGCGCTGTAGACGTACGTGGGGGTGCTGACCGTTTCGGCGATCGTCTCGAGCGCGACGCCCTCGCAGACGAGCGCGCCGTCGACGCGGCCGAAGGCGGGGGTCAGTATGCTTTCGCCCACAGGGCCTCGCTGGTCGCGGGTTGGTTGCACTTGAGGCAATGCGTGGGAGGCTCGGCGGAGCGGAACTCCTCATCGGGGAGGACGCGGATCGTCGCCTTGGTCTCCTCCTTGATCGCGGCCTCGCACGCGGCGTTCCCGCACCAGCCGGCGTACACGAACGCCCCCTCGCCGTCCATGATCTCGCGGAAGCGGTCGTACGTGATCGCGCCGCGCACGCTGTGCGCCTCGCGCCGCGCGCGCGCCTCGGTGAGCATCGCGTCCTGGATCGACTCGAGGAGCGCTTCCACGTCCTCGCCGATGGTGTCGAGGGAGGCGGGCTGCTTGGCGCCGGTGTCGCGGCGCACGAGCACGGCCTGGTTCTTCTCGAGGTCGCGGGGGCCGAGCTCCACGCGCACGGGGACGCCGCGCATCTCCCACTCGTAGTACTTCGCGCCGGGCTTGAGCGTCTCGCGCAGGTCGAGCCGCACGCGCAGCCGGTTGGGCTCGCGCCGCTCCCAGTCGCCGAGGGAGCGCGCGATGCGCTCGGCCGCCTCGAAGACGCGCGCACGCTCCTCGTCGGAGCGCCAGATGGGGACGATCACCACTTCGGTGGGGGCGAGCAGTGGGGGGATGCGGAGCCCCTTGTCGTCGCCGTGCGTCATGACGAGCCCGCCGATGAGGCGCGTGGAGACCCCCCAGCTCGTGTTCCAGGCGTACTCCGTCCCGCCGCTCTCGGTCTGGAAGGTGAGGTCGAACGCCCTGGCGAAGTTCTGCCCGAGGTTGTGCGAGGTGCCGGCCTGCAGCGCCTTGTTGTCCTGCATCATCGCCTCGCACGAGTACGTGCGGAGCGCGCCCGCGAACTTCTCGGATTCGGTCTTCCGCCCGGTGACCACGGGCATGGCCATCCACCCTTCCATGAAGTCGCGGTACACGCCGAGCATACGCCGCGCCTCTTCCTCGGCCTCGTCGTGCGTCGCGTGCGCGGTGTGCCCCTCCTGCCAGAGGAACTCGAGCGTGCGCAGGAAGAGCCGCGTGCGCATCTCCCAGCGCACGACGTTCGCCCACTGGTTGATGAGCAGGGGGAGGTCGCGGTAGCTCTGCACCCACTTGGCGAACATCGCGTAGATGATCGTCTCGGACGTGGGGCGGACGACGAGCGGCTCCTCGAGCGCCTTCCCGCCGCCGTGCGTCACCACCGCCGTCTCGGGGGCGAACCCCTCGACGTGCTGGGCCTCCTTGTGCAGGAAGCTCTCGGGGATGAAGAGGGGGAAGTACGCGTTGCGGTGCCCGGTGGCCTTGAACATGTCATCGAGCGCACGCTGCATGCGCTCCCAGATGCCGTAGCCGTCGGGGCGGATGACCATGCAGCCGCGCACGGGGGAGTAGTCCGCGAGCTCGGCGCGAAGCACGACTTCGTTGTACCACGCGCTGAAGTCCTCGGCGCGGGGGGTGAGCTTCTTGTCGTCAGCCATGCGGTGCCAGTAGGTATGAGTAGCGGTCGCCGGCCGAGCCGGCCGTCGGGGCGGTCAGCCCTCCGCGATCCATGCGTCGAGGTTCACGCGGCGTTCCTCGCCGTCGGCCATCCGGCGCACCACGGCCTCCCCGCGGGCGAGGTCGGCGCCGGCGAGGATCACCGTTTCGCGCGCGCCCGCCGCGCTCGCGGCTTTGAGCTGCCGCGCCAGCTTCTGCTCGCGCAGGGCGTATTCCACGGAGCGCCCCCGCGCCCGGAGGCGCGCGGCGACGCGCATCGCGTCGGTGGTGCTGGCGTCGTCGGCCACGGCGACCCAGGTGTCGATCGCCGGCGCGGCGCTGGGCATGAGCGAGCGCGCGCGAATGAGCTCGCCGAGCACCACGTCGCCCATCCCGAACCCCACGGCCGGGAGGTCCGCGCCGCCGAGCGACGCGAGGAGGTTGTCGTACCGCCCCCCGCCGCAGATCGCGCGCAGCTCTCCTTTCACGTCGAACAGCTCGAAGACGATCCCCGTGTAATACGCGAGCCCGCGCACGATCGAGAGATCGAAGCGCACCCACTGCTCCGCGTCGTCGCCGACGAGGGCGCGCAGATAGTCGAGGTACCGCCGGAACTCTTCGAGCACCGCGCGGTGCGGCGCGTCGCCGAGCGCGGCGGCCACGTCGTCGAGCGTGGCGCACGGCACGTCGAGCACCCGCGCGCGCGCCTCGGCCGGGATCCCGGCGCCGGCGAGCTTCTCCTCCGAGACCGCGCGCGGCACGCGCTCGAGCTTGTCGATCACCGCGAACGCCGCGGGGAGGCTCGCCTCCGGGACGCCGACGGCGCGCAGGTACCCCTCCAGGAGGCGGCGGTCCGAGACCCGTGCCACCACGTCGGACGACCGGAGCTGGAAGGCGCGCATGATGTCGATCGCCACCGCGAGGAGCTCGGCGTCGGCCGTCACGCTCGGCTCGCCAATGATGTCGACGTTGAGCTGGAAGTGCTCGCGGAGCCGCCCGCGCTGCTGACGCTCGTAACGGAAGAGTTGCGGGATCGCGAACCACCGGATCGGCTTGCGCAGCGCGTTCGCGCGCGCGCCGACCATCCGAGCGAGGGTCGGGGTCATCTCCGGGCGCAGCGCGACCTCGCGCCCGCCCTTGTCGGTGAAGTTGTAGAGCTGGCCGACGATCTCCTCCCCACTCTTGCGCGTGTACAGCTCCAGCGCCTCGAGCGGCGGGCCGTCGTACTCGACGAACCCGTAGCGCCGGGCCACCTCGCGCCAGGCTCCAAAGATGAACGAGCGCTCCGCGAGCTCGTTCGGATAGAAGTCGCGGAACCCCGGAAGTGGGCCAAGAGACATTCGTGAAATTTATCCGGGCAGCGGAGACACCTGCAAGCGCGCCATGGCGTCTCCCACCGTGTGGAACGACCCGGTCACGAGGGTCGTCCCGGCGCCGTCGCGGGCCAGCGCGAGGGCGCGGTCGAAGTCGGGATCGGCGACGGCGGCCCACCCGTGCTCGCGCGCGAAGGCGACCGCGTCGTCCAGCGCCCACGCCCGGTCCGCGGGGACGCTCGGCGGCGCGGAGAGGACGAACCGGTCCACCTGGCCGGCGAGTGTGGTCATCATCGCCCGCCAGTCCTTGTCGCGGAGCACGGTGAGGAGACAGACGACCGGGCGCCGCGTGGCCACCGTCTCCAACGTCTCGCACAGCATCGCCGTCCCGGCAGGGTTGTGCGCCACGTCGAAGATCACGTCGCCGCACCGCTGGAACCGCCCGGGGATCGACACCCCGGCCAGCGCACGCTCGGCGTGGTCCGCCGCGGCCGCGTACGGCGCGCCGGCAAGCTCCAGGAGCGCCAGCGCGGTGGCCGCATTCCCCGCCTGGTACCGCCCCACGAGCGGGGTCCGGAGCCGCCGCGCGCGGCCGTGGGCGTGGAGCGTGAAGCTCGTCCCCGTGTCGTCGACGACGATGTCGTCCACCGGCCACGCGTCCCCGATCACCAGCACCTCGCTCGCCCCGGCCGCGCGCGCGTGCGCCGCGAGGAGGGCGCGGATCTCGGGGTCCGGCTCCCCGATCACCGCGGGAACGCGGGGCTTGAAGATCCCCGCCTTCTCCCCCGCGATGAGCGCCCGCGTCGCGCCGAGGTACTGCATGTGGTCCAGCCCGATCGACGTCACCCCCGTGGAGAGCGGGGTGATGACGTTGGTCGCGTCGAGCCGCCCGCCCAACCCCACCTCGATCACCGCGATGTCGACCCCCACGCGCGCGAAGTGGTCGAACGCCATGCACGTGGTCGCCTCGAAGAACGTCGCGCCGACGCGCTCGACCACGGGCGTCCACTCGCTGATGAAGTCCACGACCGCGTCCTGCGCGATCGGTTCGCCGTTCACGCAGATGCGCTCCCGGAAATCGATGAGGTGGGGCGACGTGTAGCGCCCGACGCGCCACCCCTGGGCACGCAGGAGCGCGTCGATCGTGCTCACCACGCTCCCCTTCCCATTCGTGCCGGCGACGTGGATCGTCGGGAACCGCTCGTGGGGATCGCCGAGGGCGGCGAGGAGCGCGCGCGTGGTATCGAGACCCAGCTTCCAGCCGCCGCTCACGCGCGCGAAGAGATAGTCGAGCGCGGCGGAGTACGAGGTCAGGGAGACGTCCACCCGGAGGCCGCTGGCTGACCGCTCATGTGGCGGAGCAGTTGCCCCACCGTGCTCTTCAGATCCCGACGGTGCACGACGGCGTCGAGCATCCCGCGGTCAAGGAGGAATTCGGCCGTCTGGAACCCTTCTGGAAGGTCCTGCCCGATGGTCTGCTTGATCACCCGCGGCCCCGCGAACCCGATCACCGCCCCCGGCTCCGCGAGGATCGCGTCGCCCAGCATGGCGAAGCTCGCGCTCACGCCGCCGGTGGTGGGGTTGGTGAGGATCGAGACGTACGGGACGCGCCGCTCCGCGAGCTGCGCCAGCAGCGCCGAGGTCTTCGCCATCTGCATGAGCGAGAGCACCCCCTCCTGCATGCGCGCCCCGCCCGACGCGCAGACGATGACGAGGGGATACTTCCGCTCCAGCGACCGCTGCCCGAGCCGCGCGATCTTCTCCCCCACCACGGAGCCCATCGAGCCCCCCATGAAGGCGAAGTCCATCACGCCGAGGCTCACCGGCATCCCCCCCAGCGTCCCGGCGACGCTCATGATCGCGTCCCCGTCCCCCGCATTGGCGATCGCCTTCTTGAGGCGCTGCGGGTACTCGGGGAAGCCCAACGGGTCGACCGACTTCAGGTCGACGTCGAGCTCCTCCCAACTGTTCTCATCGATGAGGATGTTGACGTAATCGGCGGCGCGGATACGCCGATGGTAGTCGCACTGGGGGCAGACATTGAGGTTGCGCACGAACTTCTCGCGCAGATCGGTGTGCCCGCACGCCTCGCACTTCTCCCACGCGTCCGCCGGGATCTCCAGCTTCTCGCGGCGCGGCTGCCGAGGCTTGCGCTCTTTTCTGAACCAGGCCATGCGCCGAAATGTGCTGGAGCGGGTGTGCCGGGGCAAGGGAACTTGGGG
>JADGGM010000180.1 GCA_019689955.1 Gemmatimonadaceae bacterium | reverse complement strand
CCGCCACCCCGCGGAGCGCCACCACCCACCAGTTGCGCGCCAGCGTCTCGATGTCGATGATCGCGATGGGCATCGCTCACCCCGTGTCGTTGTGTGAGATGTGATGTGTGGTGACGGTGTCACACGGGGGGGAGGCCGCGCCGGCGCAGCGCGTCGCGGTCCTCGGCCCTGGGCTCTGCGCCCTCGTCGTCGCTCGGTGGCATCGCTTCCTCGGCCTCCCCCTCGGGCGGCGGCGCGCCGCGTCCGTCATGGATGTCGATCGTCGGCTCGCCGGCCGGCCCGGCCGTCGTCCCGCCGAGCACGACGCCGTCGCGGTAGATGAGCTCGGAGCCGCCCGATTCGTTGTAGTCCCCGCCGCCCCACGAGCCGGCCATGCGGACCTCGGCGGTGCCAGGGATGTCGTCCGCATTTCGGTTATAGATGCGCGTCTTCCCGACCTCATCGCGGCGCCCTTGCCCGCCGCCGGGCTCTCCACTCTCGCGCTTGTCGCGCTCGCTCCCCTGGTTCGTGTCCATGACTGCTGCTCCATGGTCGAAAGGATCCTGGGATCCCGCCGCGCGGGGCGATGCGGCGGATGCGATGGACGTGAATCTGGATGAATCACCGTGCCACCGCCGTCAGGGGACCCGGAAGGGCGGGTCAGGAAACTGTCTGAGCGAAGTACGTCGTGTTCCCGGCGTGGTCGCGCCGCGCGCCACCGCGATGCGTCGATGGCATTGGAGGGGATGCGTGGCGGCTGGCCGCGCGGGCGCTATGGAGCGCCCGCGGCGAGCGCGATCACGTAACGGCCACGATCGCCACGCGCCAGTCAGTGACCACCGGCTCCGTTCCCCCGGTCACCGTCACGCCCGGGATCGGCGTCCGCGGGATGAGCGAGAGCGCGGCGACGGCGTTCGCCGTCACCAGGTCGTTCACGATCTTGTCGCGCTCGTGGTCGATGTCCGGATCGGTGCGATGCGTGAAGGTGCGCTCCTCGGTCGAGAGCTCGATCCCGATGTCGTGCGTGGCCGCGGCCACGAACACGGGGTCATCGCGCCACGTCGCGGCCGTGCGCCAGATGCGCACGTGGTGGCGCTTCGCGAACGTGTCCGTGAGCTTCTGAAAGACGAGATCGGGGGGCCGGCCGTCGAGGACCAACGTCGACACGGGTTGGTGCACGTACCCGCGTGCCTCGACCATGGCGACGAAGGTGTCGAAGCAGGTCCGCACGGAGAGTCGCTCCGCCGTGTCCCACGCCGCGGCGAGGAACGCGGTGCGAATCCGATCCTCTTCGCCGATGAGCACGAGGTTGACGAGATCGCCCGCGATGCGCCCGCCGAGGGCGGAGGCGCGCGGCGGCAGGCTCCGGAGGAGCGCGTCCAGCGGCGCGGGAGGGCCGACGGCGCCGGGAGGGCGCCACGGCCACGCGGGGACGCGGGCGTCGGCGGTGACGCGCAGCGTCAGCTCCACACCGGCCGGGAGATCGATCGCGTGGCGCAGCTCGTGCTCCTCGCCGCGGTCGGCGGCGTAGAGCGCGGCGGCCGCCACGGGGTGCACGGTGCAGAGCGCGAGCATCGCGCAGTGAACCATGGTCTCCGCGCGGTCGGCCATCGGGAGGCCGAGCACGCGCCCCGAATCGTCGACCGTCTCGCGCGCGTTGTCGACATCGCCCACGCGCGCGGCGAGCGGCGCGGTGCGGCCGTCGGGGAACGCCACCTCCGTGAAGCGTGGCGCGACCATCTGCCGCCGCGGGGTGTCGTCCGTCACGCCGGCATCGAGGATGGTCCCGCGCACGAGCGCGCCCGGCGCGACGGCGACGGTCGCGGCGTCGGGCGTCGGCGCGATCACGAGCGCGCGCACCATCCGGCCACGGGTCGATGGGGCGCTCGTCAGTGGATCGAGCAGGCGGGCGTGCAGCGCGGAGCCGGCGGGAAGGGTGCGTGTTCCCTCCGTGGCACTGGCAGCGACGCCGTTGGGGGGGCGCGGGGTCTGGGATGCCATCGGTCACCTCCCGGCAGGCTCCACGAGCGACGTCACCGCCCCAGCATGAACTGCCACAAGCTCGTGAACGGATCCGGTTTGATCCCCTGCACACCCCAGACCGGATGATCCAGGACGAGGATGACATACAGCACGAGGCCGAGCATGGCGGCCACGGCCGCCGTCAGCAGGTGCTGCATCCGCTCGTCGTTCACGCGAAAGAGGTACGTGCACCCGATGGTGAGGACCGATCCGAGCAGCGCGACGGCCCAGAGCGGCGCCGGCAGCCCCGTCCGCCCGGCGATGAGGCGCGCTTGCCGCGCGTCGAGAAACTCCTTCAGCTCGCGCGCGGTCGCTGCGTAGAGCACCTGCTCGTGGGTCGACGTGGGTTGAAAGGCGACCCACTCGCGCGCGAGGGCATCCCGCGCCTGGATCGTGCGCTCGCTCACGCGACCGCGCCGAAGCGCGGGCCACTCGTCATTGATCACGAGCTCGACGTACGCGCGCAGCCGCATCTGGAGCCGCTGCCGCGCCGGCTCGGGATACCCATCGGCATGGCGAAGCATGCTCGCGAGCGCTCCGGCCTCGCGTTCGGCGGCGTTGCTCGCGGCGGTGTAGTTGTTCCACGCGGCCACCGCGATGAGCGCGAGCAGGATGCCGTGGATGAGCCCCACGGTGGCGAGCACGGCGCCGGCGACGTCGTTCGTCATCGCGCGCGACCGCACCGGGCGCGTGGCCACCACGCCGGCCGCGGACAGCACGATCAACGTCCCCATGACCAGGACGGCCAGGAGCCAATCGGGGATGTCATACAGCCACTGTATGACCATCTCGCGTCTCCGCGCGCGAGGCGGGTGTGCGGCGCGCCGGGCCTCGCGGCGGCGCTCGGTAAGCCGCGAGCGAGGTGGCGCGCCGATGCTGCCCATCGCCTCGCCACGGAGCGTGGCCCGGCAACCCGCGTACCCCCGCGGCAAACGGCGGCAGACGGCTCGGCGTCCTCGGCTACCGTCGCGTCACGGCGTTCGCTGCGCGACCGGCACGAGCGCCGGGGCGCCTTTGTCCTTCACCAGGATCGCCAGGATCTTGGCCGGCCGCGTACGGCTCGCGTTCCGGCCGACGACGTGGATGTCCCCGGGGCCTTCGTAGAACGTCTGTCCGGCGGTCAGCGTCACCGGCTTCCCTCCCTTCACCTGCTCCACCACCGAGCCCTCCAGCACGTAGACGATCGCGTTGGCGTTGTGCCGGTGCACAGCGTCCGATCCGCCGGGCGCGTACTCGACCGTGAGCACCAGGATCTCTTTCCCCGGGATCCCCGTCAGCGCTTTCGTCACCACCGGTGTGACCGTGGGCTCCTGAGCGCTCAGCGGGATGCTGACGAAGCACAAGAGGCTGGTCAGAAGAGCCGCCGTGATCTTGAAGGTGCACATCGCCGTGTTCTCCTCGTGAGATGGGTGCGGGCGCGGATGGCGCGCCGCTCGCTCCTGCTCGAAGGGCGCGCCATCCACCGACGTGCATTCACCCAGCGTCAGCGACCGGAGCGATCGGTCACGCTGGAACGGCCGGTGCCGCGGTTCGGCTGAGCCAGTCGGCGAACCGCGTCGTGCCGAGCCGAGCGCCGGCGCCCGGCACCAGGCTGCGCTCGTCCAGCTCCGCCCCGAAGTAGCGGGCGTGCGGGTCGGCGACCACGTCGCGAGCGTCGTGCCGCACGGCGAGCCCGAGCCTGAGAAACTCGTCGAATCGGAACTGCTGCGGCCCCCCGACTTCGACGATGCCGTTCAGCGGCGCGCCCATGGCGACCTCGCACACCACGTTGGCAACGTCCGCGGCCGCCATCGGCTGGAACAGCACGGGCGGGACGCGCACGGTGTTCCCGTCCGTTGCCTCGTCCGCGATGCGTTTGAAGAACTCGAAGAACTGCGTCGCCCGAACGATCGAGTAGGGGATCGGCGAGCTCCGGATCAACGTCTCCTGGGCGACCTTGGCGCGGAGATAGCCGCTCTCCGGCGCACGGTCGCACCCCACGATGGACAGCGCGACATGATGCCCCACCCCCGCCGCCGCTTCGGCCGCGTGGAGGTTCTTGGTCGACGTCTCGAAGAACGTCAGCACCGCCGCATCCTCGAACGATGGCGAGTTCGACACGTCGACGACGACGGCCGCTCCGGCGAGGGCCTGGGCGAGCCCCTCGCCGGTGATGGTGTTGACCCCGGTGTCCGGAGACGCGGGCACCGCCTCGTGGCCGTGCGCGTGAAGGCACGGGACGACCTTCGACCCGATGAGCCCCGTCCCGCCGATGATCACGATCTTCATGGTGGGCATCCTCCTCAGTGGGTGACGGCGGCGGCCCTCGCGCGGTCCCGGGACGCTTGTGCCGGCGAGCTCCGGATGAACTGGAGCAGCTCGCTGTTCACCTGATCCTGGTGTGTGGCGGTGATGCCGTGCGGTGCGCCGGGGTAGTAGATGTCCTTCGCGCCCTTGATGAGCCGCGCCGACTTCATCGCTGAGTCCTTCACGGGGACGATCTGGTCATCTTCGCCGTGGAGCACCAGCGTCGGCACGTCGAACTGCTTCAGGTCCTCGGTGAAGTCCGTCTCGGAGAACGCCTTGCTGCACTCGTAGACGTTCAGGAGCCCGGCCTGCATGCTCCAGATCCAGAACTGATCGAGGATCCCCTGCGAGACCTTGGCCCCTTCCCGGTTCGCGCCGTAGAACTGGAGCGCGAAGTCCTTGTAGAACTGCGCGCGGTCTTTGAAGAGCGCGGCGCGCAAGCCATCGAACAGCTCGATCGGTAGCCCCTCGGGGTTCGCCGGGGTCTTCAGCAGGAGCGGCGGGATCGCGGCGATGAGGACCGCTCTGGCGACGCGGGCGGTACCGTGGCGCCCGATGTAACGCGCGACCTCGCCGCCACCGGTCGAGTGACCCACCAGGGTGACGTCGTGGAGGTCGAGCGCTTCGATGAGGGCGGCGAGGTCGTCGGCGTACGTGTCCATGTCGTTCCCCGAAGACGGCTGACTCGACCGGCCGTGCCCGCGCCGGTCGTGCGCGACCACCCGGAATCCGTTCTGTGCGAGGAACAGCATCTGCCCGTCCCACGCGTCGGCGTTCAACGGCCACCCGTGGGAGAAGACGACGGCGGGACCTTCCCCCCAATCCTTGTAGTAGATCTCGGTGCCGTCTTTGATGGTGATGGTGCTCATGAGAGTGCTCCTGTGAAGAGAAGAGGTGAAACGACGAGGAGCACTATCGCGGCGACGGGCAGCGCATCGCGTCCGTCGAACACCCTGGTCTGTCCCGGGCATCTGCCCCGGGGGTCGGCGAGGCGATGGCCGCCTCTGCGGCTAGGAGGA
This sequence comes from Gemmatimonadaceae bacterium, assembly GCA_019689955.1. Lineage (GTDB taxonomy): Bacteria > Gemmatimonadota > Gemmatimonadetes > Gemmatimonadales > Gemmatimonadaceae > JADGGM01. Next base: position 1,295 of record JADGGM010000180.1, on the reverse strand, counting down.
CGCGGGGGCAAGGTCGCGGAGCGCGTCGCGGAGGCTTCGGCGCGAGGTGATGCCGAGCTTGGTGAACACTTTGCGCAGGTGGTACTCGGCCGTGCGAGGGCTGATGAAGAGCTGGGCTCCGATCTCGGGGTTGGTACGTCCCTGCGCCGCGAGCCGGGCGACCAGCGCCTCCTGCGCCGTGAGCACATCGCGCGACTCGACCACGCGTTTGCGCACCGTCTCCCCCGTCGCCGAGAGCTCGGCGCGCGCACGCTCGGCGAAGGCCTCCGCCCCGAAGCGCGTGAACATCTCGTACGCGATCCGAAGCTGCGCCCGCGCATCGACGCGGCGGTTCTCGCGGCGCAGCCACTCGCCGTACACCAGGTGCGCGCGCGCCAGGTGCACCGCGATCCGGCAGCGCGCGAGTCGCGCCAGCGCCTCGCGGTACAGCGCATTGGCCGCGCGCCCGTCCTCGAGGAGCGCGCTCGACCGCGCCAGCACGCCGAGTGCCCAGTCCGTCCCGGCGGCGCGTGCTCGTTCCTCGAGCTGTCGGAGCGCCGCGGCCGCGACGTCGTGCGCCCCGCACCGCGCCCCCGCCTCGATCAGCTCGACGAGCGACCAGCCGAAGAAGCCCACGTCGTCGTGATCGCACGCCTGTCGCGCGCCCGTGAGCGCCGCGTGGTAGCGACCGAGCCCGTTGTAGAGCACCGCGGTCGCGTAGCCGGCGAGACCGAGCGCCCGCCCTTCCCCTCTGGCCGTCGCCTCCTTGACGCTGGACGCGATGAGCCGCATCGCCGGACCTTCCTCGCCGCGCCACGCAGCGAGCGTGAGCGCAGTGTAACGGAGCGGTGCGTTCCCGATCGCCTCGGTGATCGCATCGGCCTCCTGGATCATCGCCGACGCCGCCGCGAACTCGCCCGAATGGACGTGCACCGCGGCGCGGTAGCTGAGCGCGATGGGGAGAGTGGCCAGCGCGCCGGCATCGCGGGCGAGGCGGACCGCGTGCGCGGCCAGCTCGTGCCACGACTCGTCGTCCCACAGGTCCGCGGCCATGGGCTCGGGGGCGACGGGGCACATCGTCCACAGCCAGCGGATGATCCCGTCTTTGCTGCGCCCGGCCTGCTCGCAGAACGAGTGCAGCGCTTGCTTGAGCGGCGCGACCCCCGCCGCGTATCCGTCGGCGAATCGCGTCGCCAGCCCGTCGAGGAGGAGGTCCGTCGCGCGCCGCGGCGCGGGTTCGCGCGGCGCGCCGCGCGCGGCCTCCGCGCCCGGCACGCCGTCGCGCACGCCGAGTCGGCCGACGAAGATCTCCGCGC
>JADGGM010000179.1 GCA_019689955.1 Gemmatimonadaceae bacterium | reverse complement strand
CGAGGGCGAAGCGCGTAACGTAGAGGCGCCATGGTCACCCCCAGCCGCCCCGGGCCGGTCCCCCCGGGACCGATCGCGCCTGGCGGCGCGCTTTCGCCGTCGGCGCGCCCCGGTGCGGCGAGCGCCTACGCCCCCACTCCGGGGCCGGTCGACCGCGTCACCTTCTTCGAGGAGCAGCGCCGCAATCGGCGCCAGAGCTGGCGCTTCGCGGTGCTCGGCGCGATCGCCGTGGTGGTGACGGGGATCCCGGTGAGCATCATCGTCACCCCGTACCTCTACGCGTTCGTGCTCCTGGTGGGGCACGTGACGAACGCCATCCGCCCGCTCCCCCCCGCCACGATGCAGCGCCTGCACGACGTCGCGTACCTCTTCCCGCACGCCGTCGGCCGCATCGTGTCGACGAAATCGGTCGCGGGGCTTCCGGCGACCCTCCCGGCGATGCTCGTGCTCGTCGTGCCGGGCGCGCTGGTGACGATCTGGCTCTGGCTCGTCGTGCGCCTGGTCTTCCGCAGCACGGGGGTCGGCGGGACGCTCCTCCGCCTCGGCGCGCGCCCGCCGCGCCCGAACGACATCGAGGAGCACCAGCTCGTGAACCTCGTCGAGGAGATGGCGATCGCCGCCGGCGTGCAGCCGCCGCGCCTCATGCTCATCGACACGCGCGTGGCGAACGCTGCGGCCGTCGGCACGTCGCAGCGCGACGACGTGATCGTCGTGACGCGCGGACTCCTCGATACGCTCGACCGCCGGCAGACGCAGGCGGTGATCGGACACCTCATCGGCTCGGTGGGGAACGGCGACCTGCGGATCGCGAACCACCTCCTCTCCGTGTACCGCGCCTTCGGGCTCGTCGACATCGTGCTCGACTCCGCGCTCGCCCCCGCGGCGCGCCGCGTGGTCTGGCGCCTCATGCGGCTCGCCGTGCTGCGGCGCGGGAGCGACGACGAGGTGCAGGAAGCGGGGGCGCTCACCGATCTCCTCGAGCGCGTCACCGCCGGGAGCGCCGACGCCGAGCTCGCGCCCCCGGCGCGGCGCAGCTCCGGGTTCGTCGCCCTCGTGCGCGGGATGTGCATCGAGATCCCCGCCGTCACCGCGCAGCTCGCGATCGGGATGGCCTCGGGGTACATCTTCGGGCCCGCGTTCGCCGCGCTCTGGCGCGCCAGGCGCCGCCTCGCCGACGCGTCGGCCGTTCAGCTCACCCGCGACCCCGATGCGCTCGCCTCCGCGCTCGAGCGGCTCGCGCAGGCCGACGTCACGGTCACCGGCGGCGACGGCGTCTCCTTCCTCTTCACCACGTGGCGCGGCAGCGGGGGGCCGAGCCTCTTCTCGAGCTTCCAGCCCTCTACGACCAAGCGGCTCAAACGTCTCGCGGCGCAGGGCGCCAAGCTCCGCGCGGCCCGCGTGGCGCCGGCCAGGGGGCGATGGGCGCTCGGCGTGCTCTGGCTCCTCCTCGCCCCCCTGTTCGCGATCGCCATCGCCGCGTCACTCCTGGCGTTCGCCGTCATGATGGTGATCAACGTGGCGTTCATGAGCATCGCCCTCGTCGCCGCCGACGTGGGGCTCGGCGCCATCTTCAAGTACGGCCCCGTCGTGATCCACAAGTACATACCGCTCCTCGTCCACAAGTACATCCCCCTCATCGTCCGGCGGATCCGCGCCGCCTGATCCCCGCGGTGACACGAGACGTGCCGCACCCCGTCGGGGAACGATGCGCGACGCTCGCGCGCTCAACGCCCTGAGCGCCCGGCCGCACGCGGGATATATTTGATCAGGCCGCGCACCTCGCGTGGCCCCGAGGAGGGTTATGACTGGTCCTGGCTTGACGAGAGGCCCCGCCGCGGGGCTCGGGCACGGCCACCGCCGCGCGGCGGTCGCCGCACACGAGCCGAAGCGCCGGCCCAACATGTCCAACGCATGGAAGGAGGCGCGCGAGCTGATCTGGCGGCATCGGACGCAGCTCACGCTCGGCCTCGTCCTCATGCTCATCAACCGCCTCGCCGGGCTGGTCCTCCCCGCGAGCTCCAAGGTCCTCATCGATCGCATCATCGGGCAGCACCGCAGCGACCTCCTCATCCCGCTCGCCGCCGCCGTCGGCGCCGCCACCCTCCTCCAAGCGGGCACGACGTTCGCCCTCTCGCAGGTGATGAGCATCGCCGCCCAGCGCGCGATCGCCGAGATGCGCAAGCGCGTCAACGCGCACGTGCAGCGCCTCCCCGTCGCGTACTTCGACGGCACCCAGACGGGGATCCTCATCTCGCGCATCCTGAACGACGCCGAAGGGATTCGGAACCTCGTCGGGACGGGGCTCGTGCAGCTGAGCGGCGGGCTGGTGACGGCGCTCATCGCGCTCGGCGTGCTCTTCTACCTGAACTGGCAGCTCACCTCGGTCACCCTCCTCGTCCTCCTCACCTTCGGCGGCGGGATGGCGCTCGCCTTCACCAAGCTCCGCCCGATCTTCCGCGAACGGAGCGTGATCACCGCCGAGGTGACCGGCCGCCTCGCGCAGTCGCTCGGCGGGATCCGCGTGGTGAAGACGTACGTGGCCGAGCGGCGCGAGCAGCTCGTCTTCGCGCGCGGCGTGCACCGGCTCTTCCGCAACATCGCCAAGTCGATCACCGGCGTGTCCGCGATCACCGCGTTCTCCACGATCATCGTCGGCGCGGTCGGCGTCCTCATGATCATCGTCGGCGGACGCGCGATCCTCAGCGGGCGGATGACGCTCGGCGATTTCGTGATGTACGTCTTCTTCATTGGCCTCGTCGCCGCGCCGCTCGTGCAGATCGCGTCGATCGGCACGCAGATCAGCGAAGCGTTCGCGGGGCTCGACCGGATCCGCGAGATCCGGCACACCCCGACCGAGGACGAAGCCGACCGCGATCGCGCCCCCGTCCCCACGATCGTCGGCGACGTGACGTTCGAGCACGTGAGCTTCGAGTACACGCCGGGGGTCCCGGTGCTGCGCGACGTGTCGTTCCACGCCCCGGCGGGCTCCACCACCGCGCTCGTGGGATCGAGCGGCTCGGGGAAGAGCACGCTCATCAGCCTCATCATGGCGTTCAACCACCCCAACGCCGGCACCATCTACATCGACGGCAAGCCGCTCGAGAGCCTCAAGCTGCGCGAGTATCGCTCGCACCTCGGCGTGGTGCTCCAGGACAACTTCCTCTTCGATGGGACCGTGGCCGAGAACATCGCGTTCTCCAAGCCCAACGCATCGATGGAGGAGATCAGAGAAGCCGCGCGCCTCGCGCACTGTGACGAGTTCATCGAGCAGTTCGAGGACGGGTACGACACGATCGTCGGCGAGCGCGGCGTCCGCCTCTCCGGCGGACAGCGCCAGCGCGTGGCGATCGCCCGCGCCATCCTCGCCGACCCGAGCATCCTGATCCTCGACGAGGCCACCTCGAGCCTCGACAGCGAGAGCGAAGCGCTCATCCGCGACGGCCTCCGCTCGCTCCGCCACGGCCGCACGACCTTCGTCATCGCCCACCGCCTCTCGACCATCGCGAGCGCGGACCAGATCCTCGTGCTCGAGGAAGGGCGGATCGTCGAGCGCGGCACGCAGGACGAGCTGCTGGCGATGAACGGGCGCTATCGGCAGCTCTACGAGAAGCAGTACGGGATCGAGCACGACCAGTTCATCAACCCCGGGGAGGACTTCACGCCCGAGCCCGCGCTCGCGAGCGACGCCCTCCCCAAGATCCGGACCCCGCCCAACAACGCGCTGTGACCGGGGTCCGCGGCTTCACCTCCGATTTCGAGACGATGGCTCGCTCGCACCAGACTTACTTCGAGGTTCGCGCCTCGCGTATCCAGGGGCGCGGCGCCTTCGCGCTGCGCCGCATCCGGAAGGGCACCCGCATCATCGAGTACACCGGCGAGGCGATCTCGCACGAAGAGGCGGACCGGCGCTACGACGACGATGCCATGGAGCGCCACCACACCTTCCTCTTCACCCTCGACGACAAGACCGTGATCGACGCCGCACGCGGCGGGAACGAGGCCCGGTTCATCAACCACTCGTGCGACCCGAACTGCGAGGCGGTGATCGAGGACGGCCACATCTACATCGAGGCGATCCGCACGATCCAGCCCGGCGAGGAGCTGGTCTACGACTACCAGTACGAGCGCGCCCCCGACGCCGATGAGTCGGACGAGGCGCGCTACCCGTGCCGGTGCGGGTCCCCCAAGTGCCGCGGCACCATCCTCGCGCCGGCCAAGCCGAAGAAGAAGACGACGACGAAGCGCCCGGCGCGCGCGAAGAAGAAGACGAAGCGCACCGCACGGCGATGAGCGACGCGCCCGCCCCGTTCAAGGATCACTTCTCGGGGCACGCGGCGGCATACGCCGGTCACCGCCCGCGGTACCCGGCGGCGCTATTCGAGTACCTCGCCTCCGTCGCGCCCGGGCGCGCGCGGGCGCTGGACTGTGCGACCGGGAACGGGCAGGCCGCGGTCGGCCTCGCCGCATACTTCGATGCGGTGATCGCCACCGATGCAAGCGCGCAGCAGATCGCCCACGCCGAGCCGCACCCGCGCGTGGTCTACCGCGTGGCCCGCGCCGAAGACTCGGCCGTGGACACGCACTCGGTGGACCTCGTCACCATCGCGCAGGCGCTGCACTGGCTCGACCACGCCGCCTTTTACGCCGAGGTGCGGCGCGTCCTCCGCCCGGGGGGCGTGCTCGCCGCGTGGTGCTACATGCACATGGAGATCGCGCCCGAGGTGGACGCGGTGGTCCGCAGCTACTACGAGGACACCGTCGGCGGCGACTGGCCGCCGGAGCGCCGCTTGATCGAGGAGGGGTATCGCACCATCCCCTTCCCGTTCACCGAGCTCGAGCCCCCGCCGTTCGCCATGACTACGCAGTGGACCAGACAACAGGTGATGGGCTACCTGAGCACCTGGTCCGCCACGCGCGCCTACCAGGCCCGCACCGGGCGCGATCCACTCCCCGACGTGGAGCGCGCCCTGGCCGCGCACTGGCCCGACGCCCACGAAGCGCGCCTCGTGCGGTGGCCGCTCGCGCTCCGCGTGGGGCGCTGAGCGCGCCTACTGCGCCGCCGCGCGCTCCCGCAGCCCGCGGAACTTCACCGCCGCCCGCGAGTCGGTGCGCCCATCGAACAGCTCGAAGTCGTAGTGGTCCCCGACGACGATGTTGCGCAAGCGCAGGATCACCGCGTCGCCGGGGCGCCACGTGACGCTGCTCGTGCGATCGGGGAGGTACACCTCCCACTCGGTGCTGTCCTCGAGCGTGATGAACGTCCCGCCGTCGGCGACGCCGATGATGCGCACGGCGCCCACCAGGTTGGGCGGCGCCGGCTGCACGGCGCGCGGAGGCGCCTGATGCTCCGTCGTATCGGCCTGCGCGTGCAGCGCCGCCGCCGGCGCCGCCGCGGCGATGGCGAGGAGCGCTCCCCACACTGCGGTCTTCATGACACGTGCCTCCATCGGCAAGCCTGCTCGTGGTCAGCCGGTGCGCACTCGGGTCGCATGTCGCATCGCATGTCGCATGATGAGTGCCGGACGCGGCTCTCACATACAATACCGCGCGCGCGAACGAGTTCCAGCGGCGCGCGGAGCACCGCGCGCGTCGTCGTCTCCGCGCATGAGTCTGGAACGAATCGTTCCGGCGGCGCGGCGGGCGATCAGCGGTGGTTCGCCGCGCGCGCCAACCGGAGGAAGGCCGAGAGCGTGGGGAGCGAGACGTCGCGGCGGTGAATGGCGAGGAGCTTCGTGACCGGCGTCGGGGGCGCGATGGGGCGCACGGCGATCCCCGGGAGGCGGAGCAGGCGCGCGGAGCTCGGGATCAGCGTGTAGCCGATCCCCGCCGCGACGAGGCTGAGCGCGGCCTGCGTCTCGAGCGTCTCCTGCACCACGGACGGCTCGAAGCGTGCCTTCCGGCACAGCTCCAGCATGTAGTCGGCCCAGCTCGGGCGCGAGTGCGTGGGGTAGAGGATCAGCGGCTCGCGCGCGAGCGCGGCCATCGGCACCTCGCCGAGCGCCGCCAGCGCGTGCGCCTGCGGGAGCGCGACCGACACCGGCTCGCGGCGCAGCGTCGTGATCACCAGCTCCTCGTCGCGCACCGGCGGGCGCACGAGGCCCACGTGCAGCTCGCCCTCGAGCACCGCGCGCACCTGGTCCGGTGTGCTCATCTCGCGGAGCACGAGGTGCACCGTGGGATAGCGTCGGCGGAAGGTGCGGAGGATCGGCGGGAGGAGCTCGTAGGTCACGGTCGTCACGAACCCCACGGCCAACTCCCCCGTCTCGCCGCGCGCCGCGCGCTGCGCGGCGTCCACGGCGCGCGCGGCTTGCGTGAGCGTCCGCGTGGCCTCGGTGAGGAACACCTTCCCGGCCTCGGTGAGCTCCACGCGCCGGCGCGTCCGGTCGAGGAGGCGCACGCCCAGCTCGCGCTCCAACGCCTGGATCTGCTGGCTCAGCGGCGGCTGCGCGATGTGCAGCCGCTTCGCCGCGCGGCCGAAGTGCAGCTCCTCGGCGACGGCCACGAAGTAACGGAGGTGACGGAGCTCCATCGGTCGATTGATATGTGATGAATATCAGTATCTAGCAATAATATATTGGAAATATCTCAACGTACGCGCTAAACTCCGAAGGAT
>JADGGM010000178.1 GCA_019689955.1 Gemmatimonadaceae bacterium | reverse complement strand
GCGAGGGGACGGAGGCCGGGGAGGCGGACCGGTGGAACGCCAAGCGATTCCTGTCCCTCGACCTCACTCTCGGCCACGAGCTCGCCCCGGGGATGGGGGCATACCTCCAGGAGCATGGCGTCCCGTCGAACGAGCTGACCTTCTTCCGGGAGCGGCGCGCCGTGGGGCAGCGGTGGCTCGGGCTCAACTACTACGCGAGCCGCGAGCACCTCGTCACGTCCACCGGGGAGTGGGCCGCCCCCGAGGAGGGGGAGACGGCGGGGCTCGCGCGCGTCGCCACGGAGTACTACCGCCGCTACGGGCTCCCCCTCTTCCACGCCGAGACCAACCGCGCCGGGGCGCGCGCCGTCGCGTGGCTCGAGGAGCAGTGGGGCGAGGTGCTCGCGCTCCGCGGTGCCGGGATCCCCGTGACCGGGTTCACCTGGTCGTCGCTCACCGACACCATCGGCTGGGAGAACGGGCTGCCGCTCGACGACAACGCCGTGCACGAGGTCGGGCTGTGCGATCTCAACCGCGAGGTGCGCCCCGTGGGGGACGCCTACGCCGCGCTCGCCAAGGAGTGGGGCCCCCGCCTCCGCGCGGAGCCCTCCCACCCGCGCTCGCAGGCCGCCACGGGGTGACGGGCGGAGCGCGGCCGCGCTACCGGTAGTTCCCGAACTTCAGCTCCACCCCGAAGTCCTTGGAGCGGAGGAGCGCGATCGCTTCCTGCAGGTCGTCCTTGGACGGGGAGCTCACGCGCACCTGGTCCCCCTGGATCGCCGCCTGCACCTTCCGGAGCTTCGCCTCCTTGATCGCCGCGGCGACCTTCTTCGCCGTGTCGCTGTCGAGGGCCATCTTGAGCTTCACCTCGCGCCGCACGGTGTCCCCGCCCGCGGGCTTCACCTCGCCGATGTCGAGGTTCTTCACCGGCACGTTGCGCTTGATGAGCTTTGCCTGCAGCACGTCGAGCAGGGCGCGCATCTTGTACTCATCGTCCGCGGTGAGGACGATGAGGCTTTCCCCGCGCCGGAAGTCGATCGCGGCCTTGGAGCCCTTGAAGTCGTAGCGCTGGGCGATCTCTTTCTGGGCCTGGTTGACCGCGTTGTCGACCTCCTGCAGGTCGACGCCGGTGGTCACGTCGAAGGAGGACAGCTGAGCCATACCTGGCGCGTTACCCCAGGAACGATTCCAGCGCCCGGGCGCGGGAGACGTGGCGGAGGCGCGAGAGCGCCTTTTCCTTGATCTGCCGCACGCGTTCGCGCGTGATCCCGAGGAGCGACCCAATCTGCTCGAGCGTCATCGGCTCCTCGCCGTCGAGGCCGAAGTAGAGCCGGAGGATCTTCGCCTCGCGCTCCTTGAGCGAGGAGAGCGACTCCTCGATCGCCTCGGTCAGCGCCTTCTCGAAGGTCTGCTCGTCGGGGGTCGGATTGAGGTTGTCGGGGAGGTAGTCGAGGAGCTTGTTGTCCTCCCCCGGGGTAAGCGGGGCGTCGAGGGAGAGGTGGGTCTGCGAGATGGAGATGGTCTTCGCGACCTCCTCCTCGCTGATGTCCATCTCCTCGGCGATCTCCTCGTGCGTGGGCTCGCGGCCGAGCTCCTGGAGGAGCGCGTTGGCGCGCTTGCCGATGCGGTGCAGCGTCCCGGCCCGGTTGAGGGGGACACGCACGATGCGCGACTGCTCGGCCAGCGCCTGGAGGATCGCCTGCCGGATCCACCACACGGCGTAGGAGATGAACTTGATCCCCTTGGTCTCGTCGAACTTGTGGGCGGCGCGGATGAGCCCGAGGTTCCCCTCGTTGATCAGATCGGCGAGGGCGACCCCCTGGTTCTGGTACTTCTTGGCCACCGAGACCACGAAGCGCAGGTTCGAGCGCACCAGCTTGTCGAGCGCGTCGGTGTCGCCCTGCCGGATGTGCTGCGCAAGGCGGACCTCTTCGTCACGGTCGATCAGCGGGTACGCGCTGATGTCGCGGAGGTACTGATCCAGCGACCCTTCATCGTACGCCGATTTCTTGTGCGTGGTCACGACCATACGGACGGCAGCTCCTGCGAGCGGACGGCATCGCCGCACGGGGCGGCGTGGGGGCAGCGGGTCTTTCGATACCAAGGCAACGTCAGCGAATGCGAGTTCCGAGGCGGCTCCACCGGATGTGGGTGAGCCAGGGATACGCGCTTTTCGCATTACGCTCGTAGCTGTAATAGACCAGCATCGGCTCGCCGGTCACCAGGGATTCGGGGACGAAGCCCCAATACCGGCTGTCGTACGAGTTGTCCCGGTTATCGCCGAGCACGAAGTAGTTCTTGTCGGGGACGACCAGCGGCCCCCAGTTGTTGCGGGAGGGGTGCTCCCCGACGCTCGCCTCGGCGCCCTTCACCATGAAATCGCGCTGCCACGCGAACTCCTCCCCCGAGGGGTCGGTGCTCGCGTCCGTGTGTACCACGTAATGCTCAGGAATCGGGCGTCCGTCAAGGAGCACGGTCCCGTCGCGCATCTCCACGGTGTCCCCGGGGAGCCCGATGAGCCGCTTGACGAAGTTCTTGCTCGGGTCCTTGGGCCACTTGAAGACGATCACGTCCCCGTGCCGCGGGTGGCGGATCGCGGGGAGGTGCGCGCCGGTGAAGGGGATCTCGGCCCCGTACACCGCCTTGTTGACCAGCAAGAAATCACCGACGAGGAGGGTGTTCTCCATGCTCCCCGTGGGGATCTTGAACGCTTCGACGACGAAGGTCCGCAGGACCACGAACAGGAGGAACGCGATGATGATGGTCCGGGCGTACTCGGCGAAGGCCTGCCAGCGCCAGCGCGGGCGATTCATCGCGCGGAGCGCTTCGGCGCGTTGCGCGTCTGTGAGAGGGCGAACGGTGGGGGTCGTAGCGGCGCGATCGCTCATCTGCTGCTCGGTCAGGCGTCGGCAGAGTGAATCAATGATAGAGACGAGCCGCAGCCCTCGGCAAGGCGGCTGGGCACGCCCATCCCTATTTCCCTCAGGACTCCCCCGTCGCGTCGGAAGTCACGACGCGTCGCCCTGCGCGACACCTGCTCCATGGCTCAATTAAGACGCGCGCCGGAGCGAATGCAAGGGAACGCGCGCCAGGCCCGGGGGAGCGTCCCCGGCGCCCGGCACGGACGGACCATCAGTCTGGCGTCCCCAGGTACGTGTCGATCTGCGCCCGCTGGAGGACGCCCGAGAAATCGACGTATCCAACTTTGGTCTCCGAGTAGAACTCGTACACCTCCCACCCCCCTTCCCGGTGCCCGTTCCCGGTCTGCTTCACCCCACCGAAGGGGAGGTGCGCTTCCGCGCCGATGGTCGGTGCGTTCACGTACGTGATGCCGTTGTCCAGCTCGTTCAGCGCGCGGAAGGCGACGTTCACATCCCGCGTGTAGATCGACGACGACAGCCCGTAGCGGACATCGTTGTTCACGGCGAACGCTTCGTCGACACTCTCGACCTGGATGACTGCGAGGACCGGGCCAAAGATCTCCTCCTGCTCCAACCGCGAGCACGGCTTCACGCGGGCGAAGATCGTAGGCTCGAAGAAGTGCCCGGCGTCGAGCCCCTTCCCGGTGGCGCGGCGCCCGCCACAGAGCAGGTCGGCCCCCTCGGCCTGACCGATGCCCACGTAGCGCTCCACCTTCGCCACCGCATTCGCGTTGATCAGCGGCCCCACGTCGGTGCCTTCCTTCCGCCCGTCCCCCAGCCGGAGCGCGCGCACGCGGTCCACCAGGCGGCTCAGGAACTCGTCGTGGACCCCCGCCTGGAGGATGAGGCGGCTCGTGGCGGTGCACCGCTGCCCCGTGGTGCCGAAGGCGCCCCACAGCACGCCGTCGAGCGCCAGCTCGAGGTCGGCGTCGTCGAGGACGATCATCGCGTTCTTCCCCCCCATCTCGAGGGAGAGCCGCTTGTGCATCCGGCCGCACACTTCGCCCACCAGCCGGCCGGTCTCGGTGGAGCCGGTGAAGGAGATGAGCGGCACCTCGGGGTGCGCCACGATCGCCGCGCCGACCTCCTCCCCGAGCCCGTGGACGAGCTGGATGACCTGCGGCGGGAGCCCGGCTTCGAGCAGGATCTCGACGAGCACGGTCGCGGTGTGCGGCACGTCCTCGGCCGGCTTGAAGATCACTGCGTTCCCGCAGAGGAGCGCGGGGAACATCTTCCAGGTGGGGATCGCCATCGGGAAGTTGAACGGCGTGACCAGCCCGGCCACGCCGATCGGCCGCCGGTAGCTCATCGCCCACTTGTTCCGCAGTTCGCTCGGCACGGTGTGCCCGAAGAGGCGCCGCCCCTCGGAGGCGGCGTAGTACGCGGTGTCGATCCCCTCCTGCACGTCGCCGCGCGTCTCGTTCAGCGGCTTCCCCATCTCGCGCGTCATGAGCTGCGCGATCTCCTCCTTCCGCGCGCTGAGCAGGTCCCCGACCTTGCGCAGCACGTCCCCGCGGATCGGCGCCGGGGTGCGCCGCCAGAGCTCGAACCCCTGCTTGGCCGCCTGCACGGCACGCTCCACGTCCTCCGCCCCGGAGCGCGGGAAGCGGCCGATGATGTCGCGGGTGTCCGCGGGGTTCACGTTGTCGAAATAGTCGCCGGTGGCCGGTTCCGCCCACACACCGCCGATGAAGTTCTTGAAGGTTTTCATGAGCGCGTGTCGCCGAAGTTGGAGAGGTCGCTAGCAGTGTAATCGGGGGTCACTCGCACATCCAGATCGCCGGGTGCGCGGCGTCGGGCCGGGCGTACCCGACGCGCGGGAGCACCTCCTGCGCGGCCAGGACGATCCCCCAGAAGATGAGCAGGAGCGAGAGCACGTGCGCGTTCGCCGAGCGGTGCCGCCACGTCCAGACCGACGTCCACACCCCGGCGACGATGACCATGGCCGCGGCGCCGAGATAGGCGAAGAGTCCTATGCCGCACCGCGCCGAGTACGGCCAGAAGAGCATCCCGATCCCGAGCGCGATCGCGAGCACCACGCGCGCGAGGACCCCCAGCGTGCTCGTCGTGCGCCGTTCCTCGACGCGCTTGGCCGCCTCGGCCGGGCTCTGCCCGGGCGGGGCGGGGAGGAGCGTCTGGTCGGACATCGACTCGAGTTGGCGGTCGATCTTCGCCAGCTCCTTGTCCCAATCGGTGGAGCCCATGGGTCCTCCGGTGGCTACGCGTGCTCGCGGGTGAGCCCGTAGCGCTCGATCTTCTTGTAGAGGTTCGAGCGCGGCATGTCGAGGAGCCGCGCCGTCTCCGACACGTTCCAGTCGTGCTCGCGCAGCTTGGCCAGCAGAAACGCCCGCTCGGCCGCCTCCTTGAACTCCTCGAAGGTGCGGCACTCCATGAGCGACCCGATGCTCGTCTGCTCCACCGCGCGCGGGCCCATCAGCCGGTCGATGTCCGCGGCGGTCACCCGCGGACCGGGCGCCAGGATCAGGATCCGCTCCACGGTGTTGCGCAGCTCGCGCACGTTCCCCGGCCAGTCGAACGCCTCGAGCCGCTCCAGGGCGTCGGGGGTGAAGGCGCGCGGCGCCATCCCGCCGTGCTGGGAGAGGAGCGCCGTGAAGTGCGCGACGAGGAGCGGGATGTCCTCCCGCCGGTCGCGGAGGGGAGGAACGGTGACGGGCACGACGTTGAGCCGGTAGTACAGGTCCTCGCGGAACCGCCCCTCGGCGATCTCGGCCTCGAGGTTCTTGTTCGTCGCCGCGATCACACGCACGTCCACCGAGATCGGCTTGGCCCCGCCGATCCGCGTGACCACGCCGTCCTCGAGCACGCGGAGCACCTTGGCCTGCGCGGAGAGGCTCATGTCCCCTACCTCATCGAGGAACAGCGTGCCGCCGTGCGCTTGCTCGAACTTCCCCGCCCGGTCGGCGATCGCGCCGGTGAACGACCCTTTCATGTGCCCGAACAGCTCGCTCTCGATCAGCTCGCTCGGGATCGCGGCGCAGTTCACCTCCACGAACGGCCCCGCGGCCCGCGAGGAGAGGCGGTGCACGGCGCGCGCCACGAGCTCCTTGCCGGTTCCGTTCTCCCCGGTGATGAGCACGCGCGCCGGCGTGGGCGCCACCCGCTCGATCTTCTCCAGCACGGCGCGGATGGCGAAGGAGCGCCCGACGATCTCGTAGCGCGACTCGATCGTCTCGCGCAGCCGGCTGTTCTCCTCCTGGAGGTTCACGTGCTGGAGCGCGTTCCGGAGGGTGACGAGGATGCGGTCGGTGTCGAGCGGCTTCTCGAGAAAGTCGTACGCGCCGAGCTGCGTGGCCTCGACGGCGGTCTGGATGGTGCCGTGCCCGCTGATCATGACGACGATCGCGGCGGGATCGAGCTGACGGATGCGTTTGAGCGCCTCGAGCCCGTCGATCCCCCCCATCTTCACGTCGAGGAAGACGAGGTGCGGGCGCCACTTCTCGTACTCGGCAATGGCGTCGACCGCGGTCCCCACGCCGCGGACTTCGTAGCCCTCGTACTCGAGCAGTTGGCCGAGCGCTGCACGGATCCCCTGCTCGTCGTCGGCGACCAGAATGCGGCGGCTCATGTGACCACCTTGTAGAGCGTGATCTTTCCGTCGTGGATGCGGACGTCGGCAATGTACGGCGGCACGGTGAGCGCCAGGGCGTCGGCGGCGACGCCGCTCGGGCGCGGGGCGCGGGCGAGCCGTGCGAGGAGGCGCGGGATCATAGGGGGTGGGAT
>JADGGM010000177.1 GCA_019689955.1 Gemmatimonadaceae bacterium | reverse complement strand
TGCCCGCCCCCCACCTCCTCGGCGACGATCGGGATCCCCGCCTGCGCGAGCACCGTGCGCGTGGCGATCAGGTTGCGCTCCCCCATCTGCAGCCCGCTCGTCGGCAGGAGCGCCGCGAACATGCTCGCGCCGCCGACCAGCTTGGCCACCACGTGCCCCGGACGCGCCCCCAGCTCGCCCATGTGCTCGAGCAGGAGCGGGACCGCCGTGCTCGGAAACTTCGCCCGGTTGGTCCGGTCCTGCGAGAGCGACTCACTGGGGAGCAGGATGTGCGCGAGCCCCCCCACGCGCCGCTCGGCATCGTGGAGCACGATCGCGACGCACGAACCCAGCCCGATCGTCACGATCGTCGTCCCCCCCTTCGCCACGGCCGCATCGGCCACCCGCACCTTGATCTCGCTCACGGCTCCGTTGGTGTGAGTCACGGGCGCTGGAAGATCCGCTCACGCGCATCCACTGGCGTGAACCAGTTGCGGGCAGGGCCGAAGAGGGTTTCCACCTTGCCGAGGACGAGGAAGCCCCCCGGCGCGAGGGCATCATGGAAGCGCTGGAACAGCGCCTCCTGCGTGCTGCGGTCGAAGTAGATGATCACGTTGCGGCAGGTAATCAGGTGGATGCCATGGTCCGGCTCGGGGTCCCGCAGGAGATCGCGGCGCTCGAAGTGGACGAGCGCCTTGACCTCGGCGGGGACCGCGTACGGCGGCTCGGGTGGAAAATACTCGGCGCGGAGCTCGGGAGGCGTGTCGGCGAACGCCGCCTCCGTGTACACGCCGCGCGCGGCCGCCTCCAGGCTCGCGCGGTCGATGTCGCTCCCCAGGACCGAGATGCGCGAGAGGCGGTGCCGCTCCCCACGGATCACGGCGTGGCGGTGCATCAGGATGGCCAGCGAGTACGCCTCCTCCCCCGACGCGCACCCCGCGCTCCAGATCCGGAGCTGGCGGTCGGGGCGCGCCCACAGCGCCGGGACCACGCGGCGCGCGATGGAGTCGAAGGTCTCCCAGTTGCGGAACAGCTTCGTGACGTTGATGGTGAGCGCGTCGAGCAGCAGGTCGAACTCGCGCGGGTCGCTGTCGAGCACGCGCGCGTACTCGCCGTAGGTCAGCGCCCCGCGCGCGCGCATGCGCACGGCGATGCGCCGGCGGAGGCAGCGTTCCTTGTAGCTGGCGCACAAGAAGCCCCGCTCGCGCGAGATCTTGTTCGTCAGCTCCTCGAATTCGAGATCGATGGCCGATTCCGTCATTCGGGGAGGCTCCGCATGAGCTCCAGGTTCGCCCGCACGGTCTCGTTGTGCGGGTTGAGCGCCAGCGCGCGCTCCCAGTAGAGCAGCGCCTGGTCCTTCTCCTGCCACTTGAAGCGGATGTGGCCGAGCTTGAAGTACACGTCGTCGCCGAGCGCGGGGTTGAGCTTGATCGCGCGCTGGTACGCCTCGAGCGCTTCGTCGTAGCGCCCGGCGCGGTAGAGCGCGTCGCCCAGGTTCTTGTGCAGTTGCGGGAGGGAGCTGTCCTCGCGCAGCCCGCGCTCGGCGGCCTGCGCGGCCGCCTTGTCGTCACCGAGCCGTTCCTGGATGACGGCGAGCGTGTTGCACAGCACCGCGTTGTGCGGGTGGTGCTCCAGCCCCTCGCTCACCAGCGCGAGCGCGCGCTCCGGGTCCCCGGCCAGCGCCGCGGCGAGCGAGGCGTAGTGGAACCACGCGGGCGACGGCGGCCGCTTCCCCCACAGCGCCCGCGCGGAGGCGAGGGTAGCGTCGGCCTCCTCGATCTCCCCCATCTTGAGGGCGAGCGTACCGAGCGAGGTGCGGATGCGTGCGTCGTCCTCCCCGCCCCGCTGCGTCGCCTCGAGGAGCGCCTCGCGCGCCTCCTCGTAGTGCCCCATGCGCTCGAGGGCATATGCCAGGTTGTGGAACACGGCCGGGCGCGCGTTGGGCTGCACCGCCGCCTCGCGCAGCGTGAGCACCGCCTCGGACCACCGCCCCTCGCGCATCGCCACGAGGCCCAGGTAGAAGCGCGCCTGCACGTCCCCTTCCTGCAACTCCACCACGCGGCGGAACTCGCGCGTCGCCTCCTCGAACATCGCGGTCCGGTAGAACGCGACCCCCAGGTTGCGGTGCTCCTCCACCCGCGCCTCGCGCGCGACGTCTTCCCCGGGCTTCGATTTCCCGATCGGCTGGATGAACCCCGCGGTGGCGAGCCCGTAGAGCGCCTTCCCCACCTCGAACTCCCCGATCCCCGACTCGTCGATGAGCGCGAAGACGTCGCGCCGCCCGTCGATGAGCGGGATGAGGTGCTGCTGCGTGGGGGTGAGCTGCGCTTCGCTCACCGCGAGCCGCCCCTGGTCGAGCTCGAAGATGATGTCGAAGGCGGGCACCTTCTTCTCGATCAGGCTCCACTCGTCCACGCGCCGCGCGCCCTCGAGGAGGAGCGATTCGGGGTTGATCGACACGAGCACGTCGTGGTCGTCGGGGCGCATGTCCGCCTCGAAGCTGAACGTGCCCTGCGTCCACGTGAACAGGTAGTAGACCGCCTCCTCGATCTGCACGCGGATGTAGCGGTGCAGCTCCTCGCGCGTGAGGATCTGCTGCTCGATGAGGATCTCGCCGAGCTTCTTGTTGCGCTGCTGCTTCCCCTGCGCCTCGATCGCCGCGTCGAGCTCGCGCTGGGTGATCACCCCGGCCTTGACCAGCGTGTCCCCCAGCCGGTCGCGCCGGTTGACGATGGACGCGTACGTGATGCGGCCGCGGTCGAAGTAGATGTAGCCGAAGTTGTTCCGGTCGGTGACGCTCAGGCACCCGGTCTTCTGCCCCATGGCCAGGAGCTGGAGCACGTCCGGGAGGCTGGCTTCGCGGAGGCTGCCCTTGATCGCCATCAGCGGAACTCCTCGATCGCGCGCCCGGCAACGTCGGGCCAATCCCAGATGACCTTCTCCTCATCCAGGAAGAGCTCATCGACCGCGCGCCCGTCGATGACGCGCGCCGCGGCGGGGGCGGAGATGCTCCCCTCGAGCTCCTTGCGCGCGAAGCTCGCGGTGAGCGGGACGCCCACCACTTCGGCGGCCTTCACCAGTCGCTCGACCGTCGCGGCGATCTCGGCCACGCTCCCCACGGAGCGCGAGGCGAGGTAGTCGACGAGGGCACGGTCCGGGCGCTCCCTCGCGGTGGCGAGGTGGCGCGCGAACAACTTCTCGCGCAGCACGTGGTCGGGGGGCTGCATCTCCACCACGAGCCCCCCCTCGAACCGCGAGCGCAGCCGCTCCTCCAGCCCCTCGATCGCCTTCGGCGCCCGGTCCGCGGAGAGCACGATCTGGCGGCCGGCGCTGTACAGGCTGTTGAAGAGGTGGAACAGCTCCTCCTGCGAGCGCTCCTTCCCCGCGCACAGGTGGACGTCGTCGATGATGAGCACGTCGACCACGCGGTAGCGCGCGCGCCACCGCTCGATCGTCCCCTCCTGCAGCGCGGCGATCAGCTCGTCGACGAAGCGCTGGCCGTCGGTGCAGGCGACGAGCATCGCCTCGCCGCTCATGGCCAGCAGCTCGTTGCCGAGCGCGTTCAGGAGGTGCGTCTTCCCCACCCCGGCGGAGCCGTACACGAAGAGCGGGTTGTACTTCTTCCCGGGCTCCTCGATCACCGTGTCGGCCGCGTGGACCGCGAGCTGGTTGGACGGCCCCACCTCGAACTCGGCGCGCGAGTACGCGAGCGACGGCCCCGGCGGCGGTTCCGCGCCCCCCACGAGCCGCACCACGGCCATCTCGGCCTCGCTCAGCCGGTCCGGGTCGAAGAACAGCTCCGAGGCCGCGAGCGCCGCGTCGTACTTCGCCGCCTCCTGCGCCAGCGACTGGAGGCGCGCCACCACGCTCTCCTGCTCGCTGAGGAGCGCGTCGACGTCCGGCGCCTCGCTCGCCTGCAGCGCGCGCTCGAGCGGGCCGGTCTTGTACCCGAGCTCCCGCCACCGCGCCATCGCCTCCCCCACGCGCACGCGCCACGTCTCGATGTGCTGCGCGACGACCTCGCGCACGTCGGCGAGGAAGCTGGCGAACTCCTCGCCGCGCGCGCCGCCGACCGGCGTCGCGCGCACCGGCGTCTCGATGCGGTCCCCGAGCAGCTCGCGGACGTTGCGCGCCGTGACCGCCGTCCCGCCGAGCGCCTGGCAGGCGACGAGCCGGTTGAGCGCCCCCTCCAGCTCGCGCACGTTCCCCGACTTGATCCGCGCGACCTCGTCGAGCACCCCCGCCTCGAACTGCACCCCGCGCTCCTCGCACTTCTTGCGCAGGATCGCCACCCGCGTCTCGTAGTCCGGCACGCCGACGTCCACCACCAGCCCGCCCGAGAAGCGGGTGATGAGGCGCTCGTCCAGGTCCGCGATCTCGGCCGGGGGACGGTCGCTCGTGAGCACCACCTGCTTCCCGCTCCGCTGCAGCGCGTTGAAGAGGCGCAGCATCTCCGACTGCGTCTCCTGCCGTCCGGCCAGGAACTGCACGTCGTCGAGCAGGAGGAGCCCCACCCCCTGCAGCCGGTGCTTGAACCGGTCGATGGTCCCCGACGAGACGGCGTTCGTCAGCTCGTCCACGAACTCGTCGACCGTCGAGTACTCGACGTCCAGCTCCGGCTGGAGCTGCCGGGCGAGGTGGCCGATGGCGAGCATCAGGTGCGTCTTCCCGAGCCCGGAGCTGCTGTAGATGAACAGCGGGTTGTACGCCGAGCCCGGGGCCTGCGCGACCGCGCGCGCGGCGGAGACGGCCAACCGGTTGGCCGATCCGACGACGTAGCTCTCGAACCGGTAGCGCGGGTCGAGGTCGACCATCATCGCGCTCCGGCAGTGCTCCCGGCGCTCAGGCGCCGAAGCACGAGCTCGGAGATCCCGCGCAGCGTCTCGAACACGCCGAGCCCGTGCAGCGCGTCGGCCGGGAACGACGGCACGTCGCGGAAGTTGAGCGCGTCCTCGAGCTCGTCGACGCCCAGGATCAGCCCCTTGGGGAGATCCTGTTTGTTGTACTGGATCACGAGCGGCGTGGTGCGCACGTCCATCCCGTGGTCGGCGAGGTTGGCGTGGAGGTCCTGCATGCTCTCGATGTTCTCCTCGAGCTGGCGCGCCTGGCTGTCGGCGACGAACACGACGCCATCGGCGCCCTGGAGGACGAGCTTGCGCGTGGCCTGGTAGTACACCTGCCCCGGCACGGTGTAGAGCTGGAAGCGCGTCGAGAACCCCGAGATCGACCCGAGGTCGAGCGGGAGGAAGTCGAAGAACAGCGTGCGGTCGGTCTGCGTCGCGAGCGAGACCATCTTCCCTTTGCGGTCGTTCGGCACCTGCTCGAAGATGTAGTGCAGGTTCGTCGTCTTCCCCGACCGCCCCGGGCCGTAGTAGACGATCTTGCAGGTGATCTCACGCGTCGCGTAGTTCACGAGAGGCACGGGACGCTCACTCTGACGGGTGCGAGGGGCCGCGATCGGCGAGCGGCGGCCGGGCGCGGCCGAACAGGATCGCCAGGCTGCGATTGAGGTCGCGCTCGAGGTCCCCGGTGAACACGGGCGGCTGCTCGTCGACGGGGGGCACGGCGGTTCGGAGCATGTCGCAGAAGTTCCGGAAAAACACCTGCACGAGTCCCAGGGAGCTCTCGGTGTCGAACGCGGTGAGGAGGATGAGCGGCCCGCGGATGGTCGGGGTCTCGGCGATGAAGATCTGCCGGTGCCGGCCGGCGTGGTACAGCTCGCGGAACGGCTTCCCATCGAGCTCGCGCCCGAGCTGCGACGCGGACGCGTGGATCGCCGCCCCGAGGGCGCACGCGGCCATGACGTCCACGGCCCGCGTGAAGCCGAACTGGCCGAGCACCTGCCCGCTCGGGTGGAGCAACAGCGCGAACAGCACGCGCGCGTCGTCCACGAAGCGCTGCAGGGGGACCTCGACCCAGGGTTCGGCCACCCGTGCCCTCATGCCAGCGTCTCCACCGATTGCAGCATGGCCCCGCGAATGAGCCCGATCTGTGCCTTGGGCTCGGTGATCGTGACGATCACGAGGCCGTCGCGCCCGGCCATGCACAGGTGCCCGCGTTCGGCCTCCAACTGAAGAAAGTTGACTGTGGCCAATCCCGCCGCCTCCGAAGACAACCGGGCGCGCCGGTAGAGCGCCGCGGCCAGCGCGGCGATCACGGGCGCGTCGATCCCGACCTGGACGTTCACATCGACGATGATGCCGTCATCTTCTCCGACGATGAGACACCCCACCACGCCACGCTGGCGGGTGAGCATCTCCAGCATCCCTTCGAAGGGGGAGCTCATTCCACCTCCTCCAGCCAGGCGGTGGCCCGCTGCACGCACCGGTCGAGCACCCGCCGCACGAGCCCCAGGGGGAGGGACCGCGCCGCCGCCACGAGCACCATGGAGTCGTCGAGCCCGGGCGCCATGGCCACGGTGGCCAGGTCGGTCTCGTAGACGAGGGCCTTCCACTCCCCGAGGTCGAGGTGTCGCACGGCGCGCTGCGCCTCGTCCCGGATCCCGGCGAGCGCGGCGCCCACGTCCTGCGCGACGTCGCGCTCGTCGGCGGTGATGTAGGCCCCGGCGGTCACGAGCCCGTCGCCGTTCAGGAGGAGCGCGGTCTGCTCCCCGTCGCCGAGGATGTCGGCGAAGAGGGCCCGTGCCTCCTCCTCCACGCGCCGCTGCGCGGCCTCCAGGTCGCCCCCGCCCCCGCTC
>JADGGM010000176.1 GCA_019689955.1 Gemmatimonadaceae bacterium | reverse complement strand
ATCGCGGCGCCAGCCGGTCGAGGTGGAGGTCCGTCGCGCGCCGCGGCGCGGCTGCGCGCGGCGCGCCGCGCGCGGCCTCCGCGACCGGCACGCCGTCGCGCACGCCGAGTCGGCCGACGAAGATCTCCGCGCCCAGCGCCTCGACGTAGGTCTCCCGCGCGAGCCCCGCGTCGAGCGCCTCGAGCCGCTTGGCGGCATCGAGCAGCAGCGCCGGCGCGTCGCTCCCACGTCGCTGGGTAAACGCGATGTGCGCGCGCATGCGCGCCAGTCGCGCGCGCTGCAGATCGTCCAGCGGGCCGATCTCCGCGGCCGCGAGGAGCTCGTACGCAGCGTTGGCGGCCCCGGCCTCGAACTTCGCCTGCGCCGCGGCCAGCGCTCGCGCGCCGCGCCGTGCGGGATCGGGGGTGAGATCGGTCGCTCGCTCGAGGAACGCGGCCGCCGCCGCGATGCCGCCGCGAGCTTGTGCGCGATCGGCCGATCGTTCCAGCTCGTCGGCCACGGTCTCGTCCGGCCCGAGCGCTGCCTGAGCGCGGTGCCACGCGCGGCGATCGGGATCGGCGCTCGGATCGGTCACCGCGGCCAGCGCGCGATGGATCTCCTGCCGCTCGCGCGTCGTGGCCGCGCGATACGCGGCCGCGCGCGCCAGCGGGTGACGGAACCGCACTCGCGCGCCGAGCTCGATCAGTCCGTCCGCCTCCGCCGGCGCGGCCGCGTCCGTGCCGATCCCGAGCACCGCAGCCGCGCGCCACAGCAGCGTCACGTCCCCCACCGGCTCCGCCGCCGCGGTGAGGAGGAGTCGCTGCGTCTCGACCGGGAGCGCGCGGACGCGCCGGAGGAAGCTCTGCTCGATGAGGCTCGCCACCGGTCGCGCGTCGGGGCGGCCGAACCCGCCCGCCAGCTCCGCCGCGGTCAGCCCTTTGGGGAGCTCCAGCAGCGCGAGCGGGTTCCCGTGCGACTCGGCGACGACCCGATCGCGGACCCGTTCGTCGAGCCGCCCGGGCGTCGCCGCGTCGAGCAGCGCGCGCGCGTCCGCGTCGCTCAACCCTTCGATGACCATCACCGGGATGCTCCCCAGCTCCGTGTCCTCGCGCGCGTCCCGCACGGCGAAGACGATGGCTACCGATTCCGCCAGGAGCCGTCGCGCCACGAACCCGAGCACCTGCGCCGATGCGTGATCGAGCCACTGCGCGTCATCGACGACACCGACCAGCGGCCGCTCCTCGGCCGCCTCGGACAACAGGCTCAACACCGCCAGCCCGACCAGAAAGCGATCCGCCGCCGGACCAGCGCTGAGCCCGAACGCCGTGCCGAGCGCATCGCGCTGTGGACCTGGCAAGCGCTCCAGATGGCCGAGCAGCGGCGCACAGAGCTGATGCACACCGGCGAACGCCAGCTCCATCTCCGACTCGACCCCCGCGGCCCGCGCGACGCGACACGCTGATGCGTTGGCGACGAGATACTCGAGCAGCGCGGTCTTGCCGACCCCCGCCTCACCGCGGAGGACCAGCACGCGACTCCGGCCCCCGCGCACATCCGCCAGCAGCCGATCGAGCGATTCGCACTCGTGGCGGCGGCCGCGCAGGTCTGGTCCAGGATGCGGGTTCGACATGGCTACCGCCAAGGCTGTAGAACGCGCGGGTGAGAGTCAAGGAGGCGAGAGCATCGTGAGCGGCGAGCCCTTGCGCATCGCGGCTGTGCATCGCGCCGTGGGCGGTCGTGTCGCGCCTGATCTCGTCTTGCGGCGATTTCGGCGTCGCGTGCACGGTGTACCCCTTGAAGTGGGTCTCGGAGGTGACCACTCTGTGGTGATGCCATCGTCCACGCGCCAGGTGCCATCGACTACCGACAACGAGCTGGGGGTGAGTGGGAGCGAGGAGCTCCGCTCGGCGGATCTCGGTCCACCCGGCCGGCTCTGGACCGTCGGGCATTCGACGCACCCGATCGACGAGCTCATCGCGCTCCTGCGTCGCCCGGGGATCACGCGGGTCGCGGACGTTCGTCGTTTCCCGGGATCGCGCAAGCACCCGCAGTTCAATCCCGACGCGCTGGCGCGAGCGCTGGCTGACGCAGGGATCGCGTACACTCCCTTCCCCGACCTCGGCGGGCGCCGCAAGGCGCGCGCGGACTCGCCGCACACGCGCTGGCGCAACGAGGCGTTTCGCGGCTACGCGGACTACATGGACACGCCCGAGTTCGCGGCCGCTGCGGCGCGCCTGGCCGAGTTGGCACGCGCGGATCGCGTGGCGATCATGTGCTCCGAAGGCGTGTGGTGGCGCTGCCATCGATCGCTCATCGCGGATTACTTCAAGGTGCGGGGCTGGCAGGTGCTGCACATCCTCGGCGCGGCGGAGCCGAAGGAGCATCCGTATACGTCGGCGGCGAGCATCGTGGATGGAGTGCTGACGTATCGGTGAGCGCGCGACGCTCGCCGATCAGTGCCGCTTCCGCAGCCCGGCGTCGTCGCTCGCTTGCTGGGTCATCTCGCCCATCCGATCGACAGCGCGCGCTGACCATCGCGCCGCCGCGTGTCGCGTTCGAACAAATTTCTGCGCCAATCGGCACCTTGCGCGCGTCTCGCTGGCCGACGATCCTTTTCGCGCGCGTGGGCGACGCGGCCATCGCGCTGAGAGGCAACGCCGCTGACCGAACAGGGTGTGCTGCGGAGCGCCGGACTGGCGCCACGCAGCGTCTTGTCCGGCCAGCGGCGTTTCCATCGCGGGCTTCGCGCGGCGATTGCCGGGAGGGTTGGAGGTCATGGAGACTACGCTGGTGAGTAGCGAGCTCGGTGTCCCGTGCTGGTGCCGGGGCGAGCTCCACGCGGCCCTCTGGCGCGAGCTCGCTGCCGGCATGTCTGTCGATGCGATGACGCGGTACATTGCGGACCATGCGCCGGACCGACCGTATGCCGCTGGCTCACGACGCGCATGAGGACCACGGCACTCTCCTCGCCGTGATCCGGCACGGGCCCGACCGGCGCGCGATCGCCGCAGCGACCGGGCCGGACGTGCGGGTGATCTTCTGCGACGACATCGCCGACATCCCACGGCAAGTCGTCGTCCGTCAGCCCGCCGCGGTGCTCATGGAGCTGCCCGACGGCACCGACGAGGCGCGCCTGGCGGCGATCGTGGACCTCCATCGCCGGCTGCCGTCGCTGCCGCTGTGCCTGTATGTGGCGTACACCGCCGCGGACGTGCGCATCGCCGCGCACCTCGCGTGCCGTGGGGTGGTGTCCGGCGTCGTGGTCCGCCGCGTCGACCCGCTCGCCGTCGCGATCCGCGAGTTTCTTCACCGCGTGACGACATCGCACGATGAGCTCGAGGTCTTGCGCGTCCTCGCGGCATACATCCCGCCGACGCTCGGACGGTTCTTCGTCGCCTGCGCGAACGCCAGCGGCGGCCCTGCATCGATCGAGGACATCGCACGCACGGCGGGTCTGTCCTTGCGGACCATCGAGTGGCATCTGCAGCTGCACGGCCTACCTACGCCGCAGCGCGTGTTTGGGTGGTGTCGCGTGCTCCGCGTGGCGCGCCGTCTCGCGCGCTCCGAGGCCAGTGTCAAGCAGGTCGCGGCCGAATTCGGGTACCCGTCCGCCATCGCGCTGGCCCGCCATCTCAAGCGCCAGACCGGGCTCACGCCGAAAGCGGTCCGCGGTGTCGCGGGATATCGTCGCGTGGCGCAACGGGCCATCGAGGCGTTCCGCGGGAACCGCCGCATGGGCGATGGGTCGTCGGCGAGTAGCGATACCGACTGAGGAGCTTGGTTCGGGTCCCGGGTGCGGCGGGAGGAGATGGCGATGGGCCGCTGCGATGCGCGGGCGCATCCTGCGGATTCCGGGCGTTGCCCGCTGATTCCTCCGAGTCCAGTGACAGCGAACCACGTGCCTGCGCACCGCAGAGGGCGGGCGAGCGCCTACTGACCTGGCACGTCGGCCGCGCCTGACCGGGCGCCCGGAGGCTGGGAGTCACTTCGATAAGTGATACCGCTGCCACGCCATCCGATGATGGCACTGTTGACCGGGCGCACGTTCCGGTGCCGTCCTTCGTGTGGTGCCAGCTATTCCTCGCGGCCGCAAAGCTAGCACTTCGTCTCAAGAGGGTCGCCTGCACGCGCCGCTGGCTGTAGGCGCATACCGCCCACGCGGCCCGTTGCCGCCCCGTTAGCCGCGAGGCGATCGCGGCAATTGCCCAAACGATCCCGCGTGGCACCGCAACCCCGACACCCTCCGCCGACCGCACGAAGCCGTCTCGTGGTCGCATGCAGTCTCGGTCCGCTCGTGATCAGGCGGACCGTTCGCGGTGGTCGTCACGGCTCTGGAAGACCTCGCGCGATCGTCCATTGCGCGTGACGGGAAGGGCGTCGCCGTCGGCACCGTCCGTATAAGGATATTCCAAACTCATGGCATGTACCTACATGCGCCAATGCACGCCCGCACAGCGGCAAGTATACCTGCGCTTTCAGGTCGCTTTTTGCGGATTCCGGTCGTTGTACCACTCCGCTCGTGACACTATCCTCATGCCACACGCAATCAACACGTATGCCTCGCGCACACCGCGCGGCGAGGGAGGCTCCCACGACCGACTATGGTAAGCGATGCCTCTGCAGTTGCCCTTCCCGAAAGGCTGTCTGGACGCATGCGTCGCCGCGACTGTGTCACCAGTGTCTCAACGCCAGGAGACACACTCGTGCTGATGGATGTGATACGTGGCCGGTACTACACATTGAATACGGTCGGCGCTCGGATTTGGCATCTGCTAGCGTCCTGGACTACCGTGGACGCCATCATAGCCTGCCTCTATCGGGAGTTCGACGTCTCGTTAGAAGTACTCCACACTGATGTCGTAGCAATCATGTTACAGCTCGACCGCTCCGCACTCCTAACTCTCGATTAGTGGTCATACTATGGCCAGTGAAGTACTCACGGTAGCCCGGTCTTCTACAGTGACGCAACAGTCAATTCGGGCTCCATCGCTGCTAACGTGCTGGCTCCTCCTCCTCGCAGTGAAGATAAGTCTTGCAACTGCCGGCTTCGCGCGCACCTGGCGTTGGCTTCGCGCGCACTGCCAGTCCTACTCTCAGACTAGTGACATTGGTCCGACTGATATCGCTGTTATCGACTACGCTGTTGCCACAGCGAGCGCACTCTATCCGGGCCGCGCTCTGTGCCTTGAGCAATCCCTCGTGCTGTACTACTTGCTCAGACGCAGCGGTGTTGCGGTGGCATTTCGAATGGGCGTTCAGATTGCGCCGTTCGTTGCACACGCTTGGGTTGAGTACCGCGGCACACCAATCAATGATGTTCCCGAGCACGTCAAATGGTTCACTCCCCTGCCAGATCAGGTACTATGAAGCTCTTTGCCTGTCTGCTGGCTCCGCGCGACCAGAGCATCCCAGATAGCGCCCGCTCTGCAATTGAAAAATTTCCTCGGGCCCATGCGATACCCTTCTACTGGACGGAGTGTGAGCAGGCTGCCGTCTTGATTGGTGGGCACGCTCCCAACGACGGCCCGCCGGTAGCGCGATACGCCGGCCGGCTTGCCGTCGGTTCGGTCCGCCTCGACAATAGGATAGACTGCGAACGGTGGGCCGCCTGCGACAGCAGCTCGCTGACAGATATTGAACTCGTCCTCCGCGTTGTAGTACAGCATGGTCCGGACTACATCTCACGCTTTGTCGGGGATTTTGCCTTCATTGTATGGCACCCATCGACCGCAGTGGCGCTCGCGGCATGTGATGCCTTTGCTGTGAAGAAGCTGTACTATGCGCAGCGCGACGGCCTGCTATGCTTCTCCTCGCGCAGCGCTGCCCTTGCCTACGATAACGATTATGACACCCAGTACTTTGCCGAGCAGGTCGCTGTCTGTGTTCCGACGCCAGGCCTAACGCCATACCGCGGTGTTAGCGCTGTTCCTCCCGCCAGCATCGTTGACGTTCGGAATGGGCGAACACACACGTCATCGTACTGGTCTCCATTTGATTTTGCCTTCGGACCACCGTCCACCAGAAGTCAATCGGAGGCAGTGGCAATTTGCCGCGATCTACTTCGCGACGCGGTACAATCCCGCCTTACCGGTAGTCCCGACGTGTGGGCCCATCTATCGGGCGGCCTAGACTCATCATCCGTAGTGAGTCTCGCCCAGTGGCTAGCCACGACTGGAGCGACACCACAGGGCCTTGCTGGTACTATCACGTACGTCGATAGTCATGGTACTGGAGCGGATGAGCGCGAATACTCCGAGGCGGTCGTCGCGCGCTGGAACGTTCGCAATGAAACAATCGTAGACCCGCCGGTATGGTACGATGAGCGCTTCCCATTGCCGGACACTGACGCCCCGCGAGTCGGTTTGATCTTTTACCCAAGGGAATGTCTGCTCTGCGCCACGATCCGCGGTGCTGGAGGACATGTTGTTCTCACGGGCGCAGGAGGGGATACGCTCTTTGCTGGCAGCATGTTCTTCTTCGCCGATTGGCTCTCCCGGGGCCGCATACGTCCAACAATGCGCGAGATGCTTCATCGCGCCGCAATTGGCCGGGTATCGTTCTGGGAGCTCGCCTATCGAAATGTCATCTTGCCGCTACTACCGCCCAGCGTCCAGCGCCGCCTCGTGGTTGATCCGGGGCAAATGCCTCCTTGGTTGCTGCAAACAGCAATCAGCCGTTATGGCCTTAGCGAACGTTCTTT
>JADGGM010000175.1 GCA_019689955.1 Gemmatimonadaceae bacterium | reverse complement strand
CCCTCCACCCCGACGCCCCCGCGTCCTCGCACGCCCGAGCTCGCGTCATGGCGCGCACGTGACCACCGATGCGCGTCGCGTTCCTCTTGCGCTTCCGAGCCCGCCTCTCTATCATTGCCTCTCATGAGACATCGCGCCCCCGTCATCCTCCTTCCGCTCATTAGCCTCGTCCTCATTCTCGTGGTCGAGGTCATCGGCGTTTGGGGGGGGAAGACGGCGTAGCGTAACACACCGCGACCCTCCCGATAGCCGGGAGGGGTCGCTCGCTCTCACGAGAGCACGAGGCCCGTCCCGAGTCGGACGGGCCTCGTTGCATCTGGACCCTCGTAGAGAGCGCCATGCGATCCGACACCATCAAGCGAGGCATCGAGCGCGCACCGCACCGCAGCCTGCTCCGAGCCACCGGACAGGTACGGTCCGCCGACGATTGGGACAAACCCTTCGTCGCCGTGTGCAACTCGTACGTCGACATCATCCCCGGGCACGTGCACCTGCAGGAGCTGGGGCGCGTCGTCAAAGAGGCCGTGCGCCGCGCCGGGGGAGTCCCCTTCGAGTTCAACACGATCGGGGTCGACGACGGGATCGTGATGGGGCACGAGGGGATGCGCTACTCCCTCCCGTCGCGCGAGCTCATCGCGGATGCCGTCGAGACCATGGTGCGCGCGCACTGCTTCGACGCGCTCATCTGCATCCCCAACTGCGACAAGATCGTGCCCGGGATGCTCATGGGCGCCGCGCGCGCCAACGTGCCGACGATCTTCGTCTCCGGCGGACCGATGCCCGCCGGGCGCGACCGATCGGGGGAGGCGATCGACCTCATCTCCGTCTTCGAAGGGGTCGGCGCGCGCGCCGCGGGGGCGATCGACGACGCACGCCTCGAGGAGCTGGAAACGCGCGCGTGCCCGGCGTGCGGGAGCTGCAGCGGGATGTTCACGGCGAACTCGATGAACTGCCTCTGCGAGGCGATCGGGATCGCGCTCCCGGGGAACGGAACCATCCTCGCGACGTCCCCCGAGCGGCACGCCCTCGTGGCGCGCGCCGCGACCCGGCTCCTCGCCCTCGTCAAAGAGAACGTCTGCTTCCGCGACATCGTCACCGCGGACGCGATCGACAACGCCGTCGCGCTCGACGTGGCGATGGGCGGCTCGACGAACACGATCCTCCACGTGCTCGCCCTCGCGCACGAAGCCGGTGTCGACTACCCGCTCGCGCGGTTCAACGAAATCGCCGAGCGCACCCCGCACCTCGCCAAGATCTCCCCAGCGTGGGACGGCACGCGGCAGTGGCACATGCAGGACGTCCACGCGGCCGGCGGCGTCCCCGCCATCCTCGGCGAGCTGGCCACACAGCCCGGCGTGCTGCACCTCGATGCGCGCACGGTGACTGGGGCGACGCTCGGCGAGATGCTCGACGGCGTCCGCACCTGCAACCCCGCGTGCATCCGCCCCGCGACCAACCCGCACGCCGCGCGCGGCGCGCTCGCCGTGCTCTTCGGCACCCTCGCCCCCGAAGGCGCAGTGGTGAAGGTCGGTGCCGTGTCGCAGCACGAGATGATGTTCCGCGGCCCGGCGCGCGTGTTCGACGGCGAGGAAGCGGCGACCGCCGCGGTGCTCGACGGCACGATCCAGCGCGGCGACGTGATCGTCGTGCGCCAGGAGGGCCCGCGCGGGGGGCCGGGGATGCGCGAGATGCTCGCGCTCACGAGCCTCCTCAAGGGGATGCCGATCGGCGAGCACGTCGCGCTCGTCACCGACGGCCGCTTCTCCGGCGGGACGCGCGGGCTGTGCATCGGCCACGTGTCCCCCGAATCGGCGGAAGGCGGGCCGATCGCCCTCCTCCGCGACGGCGACGTGATCCACATCGACCTGGGCGCGCGCGTGCTCGACGTCGACGTCCCCGCCGACGAGCTCGCGCGCCGCCGTCGTGCCTTCACCCCGCCGCCGCGCCGCTACGCGCGCGGCTGGCTGTCGCGCTACGAGCGGCTGGTCACCAACGCGAGCATGGGAGCGGTGCTGTCATGAGCACGACACTCGAAGCGCGCACGGGCGCGCAGATCATGTGCGAGGCGCTGATCCGCCAGGGGGTGGAGGTGATGTTCGGCATCCCGGGCGGGGCGATCATGCCGTTCTACCACGCGATGCCGGAATACGCGGACCGGCTGCGCCACGTGCTCTGCCGGCACGAGCAAGGGGCGGGGCACGCGGCCGAAGGGTATGCGCGGGCGAGCGGGCGCGTGGGGGTGTGCATCGGCACGAGCGGGCCGGGGGCGACGAATCTCGTCACCCCGATCGCCGACGCGTGGATGGACTCGACCCCGCTCGTGGCGATCACCGGCCAGGTGCACAGCGCGCTCATCGGCACCGACGCCTTCCAGGAGACGGACATCACCGGGATCACCGTTCCGATCACGAAGCACAACTACCTCGTGCGCCACGTGGCCGATCTCCCGCGCGTCTTCGCCGAGGCGTTCCACCTGGCGTCCACCGGTCGCCCGGGGCCGGTGCTCGTGGATGTGACGAAGGACGCGCAGCAGGCCACCGCGGTCCCCGAGTGGGACGTGACGCTCGATCTCCCCGGCTACCGCGACGACCGCGAGCGCGCGGTGGACCACGACGCCGTGCGCGAGGCCGTTCGTCTCCTCCAGCGCGCACGGCGCCCGCTCATCCTCGCCGGAAACGGCGTGATCCAGTCGGGCGCGCACGCGGAGCTGCGGACGCTCGCGGAGCGCACGGGGATCCCGGTGATCACGACGCTGCACGGCCTGGGGGCGTTCCCGCAGGACCATCCGCTGAGCCTCGGGATGCCGGGGATGCACGGGTGGGTCCACGTGAACCGTGCGATCCAGGAATGCGACGTGCTGTTCAACATCGGGAGCCGTTTCGACGATCGGGTGACGGGGAAGGTCTCCGCCTTCGCCCCGCGCGCCGCGGTCATTCACCTCGACGTCGATCCCTCGGAGATCGGGAAGAACGTGCGCACGGCCGTCGCCCTCGTGGGGGATGCACGCCGCGTGCTGCGCGTCCTGCTCGACGAGCTCCCGGCGTGCGCGCCTCCCCCGTCCGCGTGGCTGGCGCGGATCCGTGCGATGCAGGAGGTGCACGAGCCGCGGCAAGCCTATCGTCGCCGCCCCGACACGCCGGTGCTCATGCCGCACGATGTGTACGCCGCGCTCAACGCCGCGCTCGCCGCGCGCGGGTCGTACCGCGTGGTGACCGACG
The DNA here is from genome assembly GCA_019689955.1 of Gemmatimonadaceae bacterium. Taxonomy (GTDB): domain Bacteria; phylum Gemmatimonadota; class Gemmatimonadetes; order Gemmatimonadales; family Gemmatimonadaceae; genus JADGGM01. The sequence continues at coordinate 3,474 of JADGGM010000175.1, read as the reverse complement.
TGGGGCAGCACCAGATGTGGGCGGCGCAGCTCCTCGATTGGCGCCGTCCGCGCACGCACATCACGAGCGGCGGGTCGGGCACCATGGGGTTCGCGGTGCCCGCGGCGCTCGGCGCCGCCATCGCGTGCCCCGATGAGACGATCTGGGTCGTGGTGGGGGACGGTGGGTTCCAGATGACCAACCAAGAGCTGGCCACGATCCAGCAGGAAGGGATCACGAACGTGAAGATCGCGCTCATCAACAACGGCTACCTCGGCATGGTGCGGCAGTGGCAGGAGCTGTTCGAGGGGCGGCGCTACAGCGGGACCCCGCTCTCCGGACCCTCGTTCACGCGCCTGGCCGAGGCCTACGGCGTGCGCGGGATCGCCGTCGACACCGTCGACGCGGTACCCGGGGCGATCGCGGAGGCGTGGGATCACCCGGGGCCCGTGCTCATCGACTTCCGCGTGGAGCGCGAGGCGAACGTGTTCCCGATCGTGCCGCAGGGGAAGAGCATCGGTGAGATGCTGGTGAGCGCGGATCGCGCCGAGGAGCCGCCGTGTCTCACACACTGATCGTGCTCCTCCACGACCGGCCCGGGGTGCTGCACCGCGCCGTGAGCCTGTTTCGCCGCCGCGGCTACAACATCGAGAGCCTCACCGTGGGGCACAGCGAGGTCCCCGGGGTGAGTCGCATGACGGCCGTGGTGGATGCCAAGGACGTGGAGCAAGTGATCCGACAACTCTCCCGCATCGTCGAGGTGTTGACCGTGTCCGACGTGACGAACGTTCCGGTGGTCGTGCGCGAGACCGCCCTGCTGAAAGTCAGTGTGACTGCCGACGCGCAGGCGGCGCTGCTGGCCGTGGGGGCCGAGCTCGGGGCGCGCGCGATCGATGTAGGACCGTCGACCGTGGTGTTCGAGCTCACCGCCGAGCCCTGGGCGGTGGACGAGTTCATCGCCGCGGTCCGGCCGTACGGGATCCGGGAGCTCATGCGCTCCGGGCATCTCGCCATGCGGTGCGGGGCGACGGCCGACACGGTCGGCGCCGCCGCCGCGCCGTACTACTTCCAAGCCGATGGGATGTCCGACCCTGACTCCGTGGAGGGCTGACGAATGACCGCGCTGTACTACGATACCGATGCCGATCTGACCCGACTCGCCGGCCGCCGGATCGCGATCATCGGCTACGGCAGCCAGGGGCACGCGCACGCGCTCAACCTGCGCGACAGCGGCCTCGACGTGCGCGTGGGGCTCCACGCAGGGTCGCGGAGCCGCGCGAGCGCGGAGCGTGCGGGGCTCCGCGTCCTCGACACCGCCGACGCAGCGCGCGAGGCGGACGTCATCATGCTCCTCACCGCCGACACCGCGCAGCCCGCGATCTACCGCGAGTCGATCGCCCCGCACCTGTCGGCGGGGAAGACGCTGATGTTCGCGCACGGCTTCAACATTCGCTTCGGGGAGATCACCCCCGATGCAGCGGTCGACGTCAGCATGGTCGCCCCGAAGGCGCCGGGGCACCGCGTGCGCGAGGTGTTCGCGCAGGGGGGTGGCGTGCCCGCGCTCGTGGCGGTGCACCAGGACCGTTCCGGGCACGCGCTCGCGGACGCGCTGGCGTACGCGAAAGCGCTCGGATGCACGCGCGCCGGAGTGTTGGAGACGACCTTCAGCGAGGAGACCGAGACCGACCTGTTCGGCGAGCAGGCGGTGCTGTGCGGCGGGACCGCGGCGCTCGTGAAGGCGGGGTTCGAGACGCTCGTGCACGCGGGGTATCAGCCGGAGGTCGCGTACTTCGAGTGCCTGCACGAGCTGAAGCTGATCGTGGACCTCATGTACCAGGGTGGGCTCAACTACATGCGCCACTCGGTGTCCGACACCGCCGAGTACGGCGATTACGTGGCCGGAGGGGCAATCATCACCGACGACACGCGGCGGGCGATGCGGCAGCTCCTGGGCGCGATCCGCGACGGGAGCTTCGCGCGGGAGTGGATCGAGGAGAACCGGCAGGGGCGGCCGAACTTCTCGGCGCGGCGGCAGTGCGAGTCGGAGCACGAGATCGAGCGCGTGGGGCGGTCCATCCGGCGGATGATGCCGTTCCTCGAGCCCAAGGAAGTCCTCCCCGGCGCGCGAGGTGCCCGTGAGTGAGGGAGCGGTCGCCGACGGGGCGCTTCCCGAGGGCCAGCGTCGCGCGGAGCGGTTGACCTGCCAGCGGGAGCGCTTTTCGCTCCCGCCCGAGGCACACTACCTCAACTGCGCGTACGCGGGCCCGCTCATGCAGCGCGTCGAGCACGCGGCGCTGGCCGCGCTCCAGCGACTCCGCACGCCGTACGTCCTCCACGCCGACGACTTCTTCCGCGACGCCGAGCACGTGCGCGCGCTCTTCGCCGCGCTGGTCCACGCGCCCGACCCCGCGAGCGTGGCCATCGTGCCGAGCGTCTCGTACGGGATCAGCATCGCCGCGCGGAACACGCCGCTCGCGCCGGGGCGCAACGTGGTCGTGGCGGAGGGGCAGTTCCCGAGCAACGTCTACCCATGGCGCCGCGCGTGCAGCGACGTGGGGGCCACCCTGCGCACGGTCCCCCGTCCCGCGGCGCGCGACGGGCGCGTGGCGGCCGCGTGGAGCGAGCGGCTGATCGACGCCATCGACCGGCACACCGCGGCCGTGGCGCTCGGCACCATCGACTGGACCGACGGCACCCTCTTTGACCTCGAAGCCATCGGAGCGCGGGCGCGCGAGGTCGGGGCGGCGTTCGTGCTCGACGGCATCCAGTCGGTCGGCGCGCTCCCGATCGACGTGGCCGCGCTCCGCCCGGACGCGCTCGTGTGCGCGTCGTACAAGTGGCTCCTGGGCCCGATGGGGGTCGGCGTCGCCTACTTCAGCGAGCGCTTCGCGTGCGGCGTGCCGCTCGAGGAGACGTGGCTCGGCCGCCAGGGGAGCGAGGCGTTCCACCGGCTCACCGAGTACCGCGAGGCGTACCAGGATGGCGCCCGCCGCCTCGATGCCGGCGGGCGCGCGCAGTTCGTCCTCCTCCCGATGCTCATCGCCGCGCTCATGCAGCTCAACGAGTGGGGGCCGGACCGCATTCAGCGGTACTGCGCCGATCTCGCGCAGCCGTTCCTGGGGGAACTGGCCGACGCCGGGTTCGAGACCAGCCCGCCCGGCGAGACGGCCGCGCACCTCTTCGCCCTGCGCGCCGCCGGCACCGTGGACGTGGCGGAGCTGCAGCGAGCCCTGGAGCGGCAGCACGTCCACGTCTCCCTCCGGGGGCCCGTGCTGCGCGTCTCGCCGAACGTGTACAACACGCCGGACGACCTCGCGGCGCTGGTCGAGGTGCTGCGGCGCCACGGACGTGGCCGGGCGCGCCCCCTGCGCCCCGCGGCGGGGCAGACGCCCGAGGTCGAACGCGCGGCGTCGTGACGAGCCTTCGGCACGAGCAACCGTCGTCGTGAGCGGCGGGGGCGGCGGGGGGTGGGCGCGAGCCGGCGTCCACTCCCCG